>CANETF010000016.1 GCA_947440575.1 Verrucomicrobiaceae bacterium | reverse complement strand
GAATGGCACTCGATTAAGCGGCTTTTCGATATCTTTCGCGATGGGGAATTTCTTGGAATTCGTGGCGGGGTTGGGTCAACAGTTGGTGCGTTTTTGGTCTTCGTTTTTTTGCTCTGGGCTCCCGTCGTTCGGGTCGGTGGGGATTGGTCACTGAGGCGATGGCTTCGAGGAGTTCATCGCGCCACTGTGCCAGTTTGCGGGGTTTGTCCGCAAACTCGGCCGCTCGGGGTAGCCACTCGCGCAATACGTCGAGCGCTCCCTTGAAGCTGATCCTCCCCAGCCCGCTTTGATGCGCTATCGCGCTCTGCAAGATGAGCAGGCGGATGGCATTGTAGGCGCATGCATGCAGGCAGATTTCCTTCTCCACCATGGCGGGGGTCTTGCAACGTAGGATGTCCATCTTCATCGTCGTTTTGATGTCACGAAAGAACAGCTCAATGCTCCACCGGCGGTAGTAGAGCTCAGCGATTTGCTCTGCCGAATAGCGACTGGGATCCGTGAGCGTGGTGGCGATCCACACGCATTGAGTGCGAAAGCCTTTGCGCACGATGGGCACCTTGATGATGCGCACTTCGAGTTGCTCTGGCAGCGCGTCCCACTGGGCGGCATCCCACGGACATTGGGTGGGTCGATGTCTTGGCTTCTGCCAAATTTGCAAGCATTGGTCGTGGCCCAGGGATCGGCCAATCCCAAGGTCTTTAGGACGCTTTTGATGAAGACGAAAAACCGTATCAACGCCGCGAGCCTTCAGTTCGGCCATGAGTGTCCAGGCGCACAGGCCGGCGTCACCCAGCAATACATCGCCCTTATGGAGTAAATGGCTCACCTGACGCCAGAGACTTAAATCATGACTGCTCCACTTCGAGAGTGCATGCCCTAACCAAGCCCCCGTGGAGAGACAAAACACACCGAGCATAGAGGCAACAGGAAAACCGCAGCCTGGCTTCTGCGCCGGGGGTTGTGGCCAGCGTTGCTGATTTTCAAAGGTATCAGGCATGGAGACGCTGGTGCCATCAAGCACCTTGACCTCATGGCCACACCAAAGCCAAACCGAGGGAGCGTGCTGGGTGAGTTTAGAGCGTAAGGCATCACAGGCAGCCTGGACGAACTTCATACTCAGGGCACTCCTGGCTTCACAAAAGGCCGATGTGCCCAAAGCCGGACGCTTGGGGTTGAGAGGCCGAGTGATGAGCCAAGCTCGCACTTTGGCGACGACGCCCTGACAAGCCATGCCGGGGTTAAGAACCTGGAAGAGAAAGGCCCAGAACAGAGTGGTGGGAGTATAAATGGACTCACGTTTGGGCTTGGAGTCAGGAGCCGTGGCGAAGAAGTTTGGGGGGAACAGGGGGCCGAGTAGGCCGGAGAGATCGGGCAAAGAAAGATGTCGGAGATGGTCAATGCCTTTGGCGAGAACACTGGCCTGGGAAGGCTTGGCTTTGCCCTGGAGGAGGTGGGGGAAGTTGGGGAGAAAAGAGGTTTGAATCGCCATCCAGAATAGAACTCCGGATACCGGAACATGCTGAAGTCAAAATCAAGTTTTATCTTAACAAAAAGTATTGGAACTTGGCAATTCAAAAACGAACACTACCCTTAATCGAGTGCCATTCATGCCAGACATTTTCCAGCGCCTAGCCAACCAATCTCAAACCATTCCCACCGATAACCCCTCCCCAACCACTGAAAATGAGGGTCTTACATCCAATAACTGAGCCATCACTCCAATTCCCCCTCCCAGTCAGCCACGGCGGCGTAAACCCCCATGTCTAAAGCGCCGAAGCCCCCCGCAAAAGCCAATCCAGACCATCTCAAAGCCCCAACGGCGGCCCATACCACCGGTAACACATCAAATACACAATCACCCCCGTGATCGACACATACAACCAAATCGGGGCCGTGAATTTCGCCAGCTTCCGATGCTTGTCAAACCGCTGCCTCAACGCCGGAATCACCGTTAGACCGGTTCTCGAAAAGAGGGTCATTTTGATCCGGCGAGCGCAGCGGCCTCAGTGGCAAGGAAGTTGCGCAGCCCGCTATGAAATCCATAGCGGGCAAGCGGCTGACGCAGCCAATGAGGCTGCTCCGCCGCTGGGCAAGGTGACAAGCATTTCGAGAGTCGGTCTAGAATAATCATCGGCAAGTTCACAATCGCCAAAATCAAAGGCGTGATCAAGATCGGGAAATACACCGTCCGCACCGTCCCCTGCCCTGCAAAGCCCTTCAACGGCCTTCCAAAGCATCAGGAAACGATCTTCAAGGCGGGAGCGGGAATGCGAGGCACGATTTCGCAGGCAGAGCATGCCCTGTGTGGCGAGACAATGACTCGGCGGGCCAGGTCAATAGAAATTACATTTGCAGATTTTCTGCTTTTCTGCTACTCTTGACGGTATGAAAGCTACCCTAACTGTCACAGATCGCGGTGTCGTATCACTGCCCGCCAAGATGCGCTCTCTTCTGGGGATCCGCGGCAAAGATGTCCTCATCGCCGAAACGACTCCCGAAGGCATCCTGCTGCGGTCAACAGTGACACTCCCCGTTGAACTCTACGCACCCGAGCGCATCGAAGAATTCGACTCCGAAGAGGCTGCTCTGGCCAAGGTTCTCAAACGGAAGAAGCTCTGATCGGCAATGCGCATCTTTCTCGACGCGAACATCCTGTTTTCCGCAGCACGAGCGGATGGTGCCGTTCGCGCGTTGCTCAGCTTGCTCCTGGAAGCGGGCCATGCTTGCTGCGTGGACGCTTACGTGCTGGAAGAGGCGCGCCGCAATCTACTCGCCAAGGCTCCTGCCGGTCTTGCCTGGCTGGACTCAACCATGACACGACTTCAAGTCCAGCCTATCGGACCACGTGACTTGATCTTGGAGGGCGGCCTGCCGTTGGTCGAGAAAGACAAGCCAGTTTTGGCTGCTGCTATTCATTCAGGGTGCGACTATCTGGTGACGGGCGACCGCACCCACTTTGGAGCGCTTTTCGGGCTTTCGATTCAGGGTGTGAAAGTGATGTCTCCGGCGCAGCTCGCAGAAGAACTTCTCTGAGCTGTTAATCCAATCCCCCCTCCAATTCACCCAAGGCACAGACCCACGGCGGCGTGATTCCAAAGTCCAGAGCGCCAAAGCTCCCCTGCATAAGCCAATCCCCCAATCTCAAAGCCCCAACGGCGGCCCATACCACCGGTAACACATCAAATACACAATCACCCCCGTGATCGACACATACAACCAAATCGGAGCCGTGAACTTCGCCAGCTTCCGATGCTTATCAAACCGCTGCCTCAACGCCGGAACCACGGTCAAAATGATCATCGGCAGGTTCACAATCGCCAAAATCAAATGCGAGATCAAGATCGTGAAATACACCGTCCGCACCGTCCCCTGACCCGCAAATCCCACGTGCCCCACGTGGTAGTGATAAATCAGATAACTCGTCAAAAACGCCACCGAAACCCCAAGCGCCGCAAACATGAAAGCCGAATGGGCCTTCGGCTTCTTCATCTTGATCGCCGCCAACCCGGCGATGATCAACACCGTGGCATAGCTATTGAGAATGGCATTGAGCGCCGGCAGTTCCGTCACAGTCATGGTTTAACCTCGTTTGTTTTTACACGTTCAGCTTTCGCCTTCTCCTTGAACAAATACTCCAGGTCCAGCCGCAGTTGCTTGTCCCAGTAACCCGCCACTTCCGGATCCACATTCACCAAATCCGCCATCCGCCGCACGTTCCCCAAGTGATCCAGCAACACCACCCGCAAGTCGTGCATGTACTTGTCCTCCGGCGACAACCTATCCTTCTCCGGCATCACCTGCGTCGGCCGGAACTTCAATTGCCGCGTCATGAACGACTCAATCTTCGTCGCATCCCCATTCACAAACCAAAAAGGTGCAACCTTGGGAATCCCCACCTGATCCGCAAACGCCGACATCATCGCCGGCGTGTCCTCCGGATCGAGCGCAAAGCAAATAAAGTGCACATCATCCCGCCCCGCATACTCCTCAGCCAGTTTCTTCAACTTCCCCACCACCCCCGCACAACCTCTCGGACACCGCGTGAACACCCACGACGCCAGAATCACCTTCCCCCTCAACTCACTCAGCCGCACCGTCCGCCCATCCCGTTCCGTCAAAATCAAATCTCCCTCCGCCCGATGAATGTAAGGCGGCCTCCCCGCCTCCTCTTCCCGCGACTTCTTCTCCAGATACACCAGCCAGTTGTAAGTAATCACTCCAGCCAAAGCGATCATGATGACCGGCACCCATAGGGTCCATGGACGAATGCTTGGCGCTTCAGGGGGAGTCTCAGACATCACGTTCAATCATCAAAATTCACCGCCAGGTCAATGCGGCCAGCAACAGCAAGCCAGGCAAATAAGCCAACGTGCAGAAAAACAACTTACGCGCCGTCAGCCTCTCCGGCTTCTGAAAAAACCGCCACGCCAGCAAACAAAGCCACCCACTCAGCAGCAGCGCAAACGGCAGAAACCAAGCTGTCACCACCAAACCCTCATACACCGGGTAAAACATCAGCAACACCATCGCCACCGCATAACCCAACGCATGCGTCGAAGTCGTCCGGCCATGCTCATCCTCATTCGCCAGCATCACAAAACCACCCCGCAAATACTCGTCGCGATACATCCAATTGATCGCCAAAAAGTGCGGCAACTGCCACAAAAACAGCAACGCAAAAAGAAACAACGCTCCAGGCTCCACCAGCAGCGACCACCGAAAATACGGATCATCCGGCCCCGGCTGACCCGCCGCCCCCACCCATCCGATCAACGGCGGCAACGCCCCCGAAACCGCTCCCACCAGCGTGTTCACCGCCGACTGCTTCTTCAACGGCGTGTACACAAAAAGATACACCGCCAAAGTCAGCGCCGTGATCGCCGCGGCCTCAATGTTCACCATCTTCACCAAATGAATCAACGCCATCGCACTCAACAACCATCCAATCCCAAAAGCCGCCGAAGGACTGATCCGACCCGCCGGCAGCGGCCGGTCCGCCGTCCGCTTCATCCGCGAATCCGGCTCGATCTCCATCAACTGATTGAACACCGCCGCGCCGAAAGCCGCCAGCGTGCTCCCCAACAACGTGTGCAGCAGTAGCCCAAGACTCCAACCTTCCCCACGCCTCAACCAAAACCCCACAAAGGTCGTCACAATCACCAGCGTGCTCAGCCGAAACTTCGTCAACACCATCAAATCCGCCGCCGTCAATCGAGACGGAGTCGTGGTGGCGTCAATAGAGGAATCCATGGTTGAAATGCTGGGTCCGGCACTTCTAAGCCGTGACCACCTCTTTGTCAGCCACCGATTCAACCACATCGCCAACACTTTTCGCGCCACCCCAGGCCGCCGCCGCCATCATGCACGTCAGCGCCAGCATCGCCAGCCCGTTGATCACATGAAAATTTGTCACCCAGAAACTCTTGCCCGTTAAAATCACCGAAATCCCCAGGATTACCTGCAGCACCGGCAGAACCGTGAGAATCCGGGGAATGAACCGAACAGGCGACGACCCATCCACCCAGGTCCTTGCATACCTCGCAACGCCCAGCATCAACAACGCCACCGTCACCCCCCAGTACTTGTGCAAAAACAGCACAAACACATCCGGCGGCGAAACCGGCGGAATGAAACTCCCCCCCGTGAAAATCAAATCCGACGCCGCCAAATGATCCCGCTGCGTGTGACGCAAAATCGCCCCAATCACCAACTGCCCGAACACCGCCAAAAACAGCACCGTGCTCGTCAGCCGCGCCCAGACCGCCTGCCCTCCTCTCAACACACTCTGACCGTTCCTCCACGTCCACGATGACATGAACGCGATCAACACCAGCACACAAAAGAAAACCTGCCCCAGAGTGCCATGCAGCACCCCAAACGGATCCGACATCTTCAACACCCTAAGCCCCCCCAACGACGCCTGCACCACCACCAGAATCAAAGCCAAAGTCGCTAGCCCCCTAAGCGCCGACCACCGCGCGGCCATCCACGTCAGCACCAGCCATAGCATGCCTATTCCAGCGATCACCGCAGCAATCCCAACCGCTTGCTCTCGCACCAGATACAAATAACCCAACGACACAAGAATCACTCCAATAGCTTCAATCAGTCGAGGTCTCTCTTTGAAGAACGCCCAAAGATACATCACCAAAACCAGCAACCCAATCGTCGCCCCCAGAATCCGATGCCCATGCTCCAGGAAAATCGCTGGCACCTTCCACCAACCCTCCGGATTCACACGCCCAAACGCCAGCGGCCAGTCCGGAACCGACAAGCCCACATCCTCAGTCGTCACCGCAGCCCCCCACCAGATCAACACCACCCCGACCAACACCGTGAGCAAAGACCAGGCGTGAAACCCTTTGGACGTCTTTTGTTTGGATTGCATCTCGGTTTGAAGAAATAACGCGCCTGCCCGCTCCCGGGATGACCCGAAGAACACTCCCTTGAAGCCTCACCTCATGAGGCCATCAAAAACCTTCGAGAACCGCACAGGCCTCACTTCGCCCCACCGGCCGCAGCCACAGCAGGCGCCTTGCCCTCTGCCGCCTTCTTGGCTCCAGTGGCCGACATCTCCTTCGCCCACTCCTCATAGTCCTTGTCACTCACCACCTCAAGCTGTGCCTTCATTTGGGCATGGCCAGGACCGCAAAGCTGTCCGCAAATGATGTCCCAAGCGCCCATCTGAGTCGGCTTGAACCACATGTGCGCCTTCATCCCAGGAATCGCATCCTGAGCCGAACGCATCGGCACCAAGGCCAGATTGTGAATCACGTCTTTGCTTGCCACATCCACAATCACAGGCCGCCCCACAGGCAACTTCATCGTCCCAGGGTTCACAAAGTCGTCCTGTCCGTTTGGATCGGCCATGTCACGTCCGACTGGGTTGCTCCCACCCACGACGTGGCGCGGGTTCCAAATGCCAAGATTCTTGTCGTCCCCTGGGTATTGGAAGTTCCAAAGAAACTTCTCACCCATCGCCCGCATCCGAACCACCTCAGGACCAACCGGATAGTCGTCCGCCTGGCGGGACCATAGCGGGAAAGCAAAACCCAGAAGCAAAATCGCCTCCACAATCACCACCCCGATCTCCACATGCGTCGAGGCGTGTCCACGCACCCCATGGTAATCCGCCTTGGCATTCTTCTTCGCCCGGAAACGATAAAAGCACACCACCAGGAAAATGCTCCATCCAATCAGAAGAGCCAGCATGAACCAATGCACAACTCCCAGCATGTGGTCCAACAACTCTCCATGTTCGGAGGCTACCGGGGTTTGACCAATCCATTCGTTGATTTTAGAAAGCATAATTGAAGTGGGGGTGGGAAATGGGGGTTACGCCGCGCTGCTCACGTCTGAAAACTGCCGCTGGCGCCGGGCAAAACTGAAGATAGTGTAGAACAAAATCGAAAAAATCAGCGCCAATGCGCTCAACATAACCAAAAACGCAAGACCCTGAGCATTCGCTTCCGCACTGTTCGGATCAGGCAGGCAAGTCGCGCAGGCAATGGGAAGGGATAGCAGGTTCATGAAATCATTACTCAGTGATTATCGTGCGGCTCTTCCGGAACAAATACCAAACCCCATAAGCCAATAGCCCCAAACAAGTCCAACCCGCCACAGCCCCTAACCCCGACGCCCCAGCCGCTGCTGCTTGATCAGGAGCCAGACGCGTCCACAAAAAGAAACCCGCGTCAAACAAGATGGCGAAAAAGAGAAAAACGAGATGGAAGTGCTTCAGCGACATCGCAATGAAATACGCTCGATCAGTGGGTCACGGCACTGGTGGCATCAAAATCTTTGAACACCAATGGGTCACCATGCGAGAAATGGAACAGCAGGAAAAGCACGATCGCGAACACAAAAGTGAACGCGAGAATCTTGTAAATGACGGAACGCTCATGATTCAAGTGCATGAAAATCAGTGCCACCAAGCCCGCCTTAAAGGTCGCCACAATCATGCCAACCATGATGTTCATGCCATGCGTCGGAAGCTCGACGTATGAGAGGCCCACGGTGATGATCGTGAACACAATCAACAAAGAACCGATAATGATGTACTTCTTGATCGACTTTTGAATTTCTTCGAGGTTGTCCGCCATAAGGTAAAGGGAATTAGAAGGTTCGCGAGATAGCCCCGATTCGTTACAGGAGGTAAAGGAGAGGGAAAAGGAAGATCCAAACAAGGTCAACGAAGTGCCAGAATAGACCGCCGACTTCCACCCGGTTCGCCAGATGCTCAGGGTTGGTCTTCAACAACTTACCGTTGCACAACCAAAACCAAGCAAGCACCAACGCACCAGCCACCACGTGCAAACCATGCAAGCCGGTCAAAGTGAAGTAAATCGCGTAGTAGGTGTTCAATTTTGGCGTGAAATTGGAGAAGAAACTGATGTCCTTCTTGTCCAAAACCACGGTCGGATGGTGACCATGCGCCTCATCACCATGCCCACCCTCTGCCGCCGGTGCCGCATTCGAAGCACTGTGCCCTGCCCCCTCTGGAGCATGGTCCGAACGTGTCGTCGAATGAATGTGCATGAAGTAGCTGTGCTTTTGCAAAGTCGCGCTCTTCAATGGATCGCGGCCGTCACCATACTTTTCTTTGAACTCATGCTGCGCATGATCGCGATTGGCGATGAAGACCTTCTTCCAGTCGTCTCCCAAATACTTCTTGTCCCAAGCCAGCGACTTTTCCTTATCCGCCACCGAACGCGCGTCAACGCCATCCACCTCAAGGGTCATACGATCATCGAGCAACTTGCCCTTCACAACCGTGCCATCTTTGAATGTGATGCTCTCCGCCGTGTAACCAAAAGTCTTCGAGGGCTTCACTGAGAACTTCATCGGTACAGCCGCCGTCAGCTTGAGCGTCGTCGGTGGCACCACGTTGAGTGCGTCTGCTTCGCTCTTCTTTCCTGCCTCAATCAACTCCTGTTTCCGCTTCGCAAGCTTCTCACGCGCCGCAGCTACTGTCTCCTTTTGGAGTTTGCTGAAACCAGCCTTATCGAGCCGGATCTCAGTCCCATCAGCCAGTTTGAACGCAGGTGCCTCACCCTCGAGATAAGGGAAAACGTACCTCACTGGATTCGCATCCATCGCCGCGTTTTCACTCTGGATCGTCAGGCTCAACTCCGACGCTTCACCAAATTGAATCTCATACCCGTGCGGCAAGTGCCCCGTGAGAATCGTGCCGTCCTGCAGCTCCACCGAGTAGTGGTGAAACTTCGCATTATACTCAAATCCCTTCAAAACCATGAAAACCCCGGCGCAAGCCACCGTGATCGCCATGAACAATTTGAATTGGAAAATCCGACGCAATTTGAGCGATGCCCACGCCATCACAATCGTCACCGAAGATGCGATCAGCACCATGGTATTCACAAAGCCGGGCAGCACCGGAAGTTCATGAATGGGCCAATGATAATCCGCCCCCACTCGCAAAAAGATGTAGGCTGAAAAGAGGCCGCCAAAGAGCATGACTTCAGAAGCCAGGAATAACCAAATGCCTAGCTTGGCATTGTAGAGTCCTGTGTCAGGCCTGGCTGATACGGTGAACGGAATGTCCATGGAAAAATCGGGGTCGGTAGTTGGTCTGAATTTGCGTTAAAGGATCAATGGTGGGCCACCGCTGGGCTCGATGCCGGAGCCGCCGCTGGCTTGCCCTTGTCGTCCGCCCACTGCGGCGTGAAGTCCTCGGCGTCGCCGGGAACCGAATATTCATAGGGTCCCCTTTGTGCGCTGACGTCAAAGGTGAAATTTCCATGTGGAGGCGGCGTCGGTGTCGCCCATTCCAAGGTCGTTGCGTCCCATGGGTTGTCGTTCGTGATTTTCTTGCCGCCCTTGATGCTCATGAACACATTGAGAATGAATGGCACCTGGGCCAAAGCCAAAATGAAGGCCCCAATCGACATCACTTCGTTCAGCCACAGCCAATCGGCCGAAGTTTGCTCGAAGTACTTGCCTCCGTCATACCAACGGCGGTGGAAGCCTGCCATCCCTTGAATGAACATCGGCGCAAAGACCAAATTCATCCCGACAAGTGATGGCCAAAAATGCAGGCGTCCGAGCTTGTCGTTCATGAACCGACCCGTGAGTTTCGGGAACCAGTGATAAACCCCGGCAAACAGCGCGAAGATGGTTCCTGGTGCCACCACATAATGGAAGTGTCCAATCACGTAATACGTGTCATGCAGGGCAAGGTCGATGAAGTTGAAAGCCAAAGGCAGACCAGTCAAACCGCCGATCCCAAACATCGGCAGGAAGGCCGATGCGAACAGCATCTGCGTGTTGAATCGAATCGAACCACCCCAAAGACTGATCATGAGGCAGGTAAGCAAGATCACTGACGGCACCGAAATCAACACCGTGGTGATTTGGAAATACGTGGACATCATCGTCCCCATCCCAGTCAAATACATGTGGTGAGCCCAAACCAGGAAGCTCAGGAATCCCAGTGTCAGAGCCGAATACACCATGCTTTTGTAACCCCAAAGTGGACGACGAATGTTGTTCGGAATCACCTCCGAAACAATCGCGAACGCAGGCAGGATCAGAACATACACCTCAGGGTGTGCCAGGAACCAAAACAGGTGCTGATAAAGCAAGGGGCTACCACCACCGGAAATGTCCAGGTGCTGACCACCCTCCATCAAACCCGTTGGCAAGAAGAAACTCGACCCGAAAACCCGGTCACTCAACTGCAACAGGGCAGCCACTTCAAGGGGAGGGAAGGCCAACAGCAACAGGAAAGCCGTGACGAACATCGCCCAGGTAAAGAACGGCATCCGGAACCAGGACATGCCACGAGCCCGCAAGTTGATGATGGTGGTGATAAAATTCACCGAACCCAACAAAGACGCTGAGATGTTGAAGACCATCGCCATCAACCACCAGGTGTGACCATGGTTCCAAACGTTATCCACCCCCAACCCCGTTGTCGATGCCAAGGGCGAATACATCGTCCAACCGGTTTGAACGGCACCTGTTCCAGAGAAGAAACTATACATCATCAGCACGCCGCTGATGAAGAAAAACCAAAAGCTCAACATGTTGAGCTTAGGGAAGGCCATGTCGATCGTGCCGATTTGCAGTGGCATCACATAATTGCCGAACGCAGCGAACCCGAGTGGCACAATGCCGAAGAACACCATGATGGTGCCGTGCATGGCTCCCAGCATGTTGTAAAGCTCGCCATTCACGATCCCACCCGGCGCCCAACGGCCGATCACATCGTGAAAAATGCCGCCAATCAGTGGCAGATTCTCAAGAAACAACAATCCCGGGACGGGTTGACCTGGGTAGGCGATGCTCCATCTCATCAGCATCATCAAGAAGAACCCCACCAATAGAAACAACAAGCCACTCAGGCCATACTGAATCCCGATGACCTTGTGATCGGTTGAAAAAATATACTTCCAAATGAAGCTTTGTTCGTGATGATCATGGGCATGGTCATCGGTGTGGGAGTGATCGTGAGGAATGGCGGCAGCGCTCATGGTGACAGTTAAAGGTGTTGAAGGTTCAGAAAAGATTACGTACGAAACAACGAGGGTCGGTGGAAAAAAGAATCATGAATCCAGAGCCAGCGTGGCATCAAACGAGAGCGAAAAATCAAAGGCAAAGTCAACTTGGGCAGTTCCGTTGACCACTTGGACCGTTTTACTCAAACTCTTCTTAAATCGGGGATGCCAGGCTGAGACGGTATACTCGCCATCAGGCAAGGCCCGGTCGACTGTATACCCACCATCGTTGCCTGTGACAGCCTTATGAATTCCTTCGTGAACGTATATCCAAGCTCGCATCCAACGGTGAATGTCACACTCCAAACGGTACACTCCCGGCATGCGCATTTCGCGAACCCATTCTTCCCCCTGCCCCGCTTGAGCGATGTTTTCCAAATTCTCACCCTTGTCCAGCGTTCCCGTCTGGTGACGAATCAAACGCACATTGTGATACGTTAAATCGCTATTTCGAACCGCAATCGACTCCCCCGCCTGAACCGCCGTCACCGTCGGTAGATACTCGCAATTTTTTTGGTCAATCACCGCCGGAGTCGCTGCGACGTTCACCGCTCTCGAACTGCCACTCACGGTGATCACCACGTCCCCTAATCCACCCTCCGCATCCATCTTCCAGGTCGGATTCACAATCTTACCGTGACTTGTGCAAAACGGGTTGCCTCCAACATCAATCGCCTGCCCCAAAGACTTGGGCGGGCCCCCAAGCAGAACCACTCGACCCGATACACTAGGATTTTCAGCCACCAGCCCAGCTGGCGAGAGCTCCACCTTTCCTTCATCGATCAAGCCAACGCTTTTCCCTGGCCCGCAGGCCACCATTCCAGTCATCCACACCAATCCACTCACAACGCAAAGCGCAGAAGAGGAGCAGTGACTGAATGGTTTTCTCATGGTCTAATTCGTTCGTGACACCTTACTTAGCAGCCGGAGCATCCGCACCCGGGCCTGCGGGAATCGGTCCAGGCACGTTTTCTTTCTCAAAGGCCGCCAGTTCGCTCGCGGTCCATTGAGTCGTTCTCGCCGATTCCTTCGTCCTCACCGCTTCCACCATTTCCTTGGTGATCATCGTAGCCTCATTCCCCCAATTGTTCCGGATGTAAGTCAAAACATTTGCCAAATCCCCTGCCGACATCGCCGCCCCAAATGCCTGCATCCCACCTGGAGTATTGTAGTTTTGCCCCTTCACGGTGATGGCTCCGGTTAGACCGTGTTGCACCACGCGAATCAAACGCTCTGTTCCACCCAACACCCAATCAGAGCCAGCCAATGGAGGAAACTGTCCTGCAATCCCCAACCCATTACCTTGGTGACAACCACCGCACACAGCATAGCCACCCGCACCCTTTTTCATAGCCACTTGGAACGGATCACCGCCCGCGTCTCCACCCACCGCCTTCGGCCGAGGATCAGCCGCAATCGAAGTAGCGAACGGATTGCTTGTTTCAAACTGATATCCCCCCGTCATCACCCCCAACTGCCCACCCGCGATGATTGCGACAATGAACCCCAAAAAGATCACCCATGTCGGCGCAGGCAAGCTGCCAGCTACCAAATCCGCCTTTTCGCGATGAGCTGCAGTGTGGATGCGATCGATGTTGGTGTTGTCGGGATGGGCGGATGGAGCGCTCATGAGTATTTTAAGAAGAAACAGGTGGGGTAAGATCTCACTTCTTGGCAGCTTCGCCCGCAGCGGCAAGGGCCGCGGTCACTCCAGGAACAGGATAGTCTTTTTTCAATGAAAGCACATAATCGACCAAAGCTTCAGCCTCCGGCGTCGGGATCACCTCGTAGCCCTTTTTAGGCGCATATTTACCAGTCAACTTCAACGCATTCGATGCCACAGGACCCTGTTGCTTGCGAACGATGTAAAGGTGCTTGAACGAAGGCATCACGGACCACTCGTCCTTCGAACGGGGAGCATAGAGCTGTGTGTGCACATCCAAACGATCCGTGAACCGCCACCCTGCATTCGCTAGGTCAGGTCCGATTCTTTGAGCACCCAGAAAAGCATAAGGTTCCTGAAGGTAGTCACGCATGGTGTTGGAGCGCACAGGCGCCGCCGGACGTGACTCCTGATCTTGGCCCCAGCCCTTTCTCCAGCCGTCAAGTGCCAACTGCGCCGGACGAATCATTTGGGAGTGACACTGCACGCATCCTTCGCGAGCATAAACCAACTGACCTTGGCGATGGATGCCGGTAGGCGGGTAGTAGCCTTCAACTCCATCAACCTCCTTATTATAAGGAATAGGTTGAATGCGCTGATACTTCATCACCGGGATGATGATTAGCAGTAGCCAAGGCACACCAAAGGCGGCCATCAAAGAGAGGGTGAATTTGCGGAAGTCACTCATGCGTTTGCTCCGTGGGGAAGTGCGGAATCGGTTTCATCGTGATGGCTAGGAAGCAGTGTCGGTGCTGCGCTCCGACGTCCAAGGCCCGCCACCATCAAGCCCAGGTGGATCAAGAACCACACATTGGACCAAGTAATCAATGCCCAGGCAATGACGCGGGCAACAAGGTAAGGTCTCGCATTCATGACGACCGACATCCAACTTTGGTCCCAGCGCTCTGGAACATTGATGTCGGCGTTCTGTTGCATTCCAGCCAGGAGACTGGTTACTACAATCGTGCCAATGCCATAGACCGAAAACCAGAAGTGGTTCCGAATCAAACGCACCGACAGCCACTCGCAGCCTGCCAACCTGGGAACGATGTAATAAATGGCACCAAAAGCAGTCATGCTAAAGAAGCCATAGACCGCAGTCACTTGGTATCCATACCATGCGTGACTGAATTGAAGGTTCAAACCGCTCCAAAAATTCGAAAGAAGCGCCAGAATCGCGCCCGACACGGGATAGAAAATCGCTCCAAAGAACACAAATCGCAGTGTCGGACTAGTCGCTACCAGATGGTGTTTGCCCAAGGTCGTCAGGTGGTGATTCAATCCAACAACTCCGACCGGAATCATGAGTAACACACCCGTCAGTGCTCCGATCGCTACCATCCACGCCGGCAACGGCCCACCCATGAAGCGTTGCATGCCAGTCCAGCCACCCAGGATCGCCAACAGCCAGAACCCGATCTGTGCAAGCTGTTGACTTGCGATCGGCTGACCCGTGATCTTCGGGATGAAGTAATAGGCTGCGCCAACAGCAACGGGAGTGAAGAAAAGCAAGATCAACCCATGAACATACCAAGCGTTGACGCCAGCCCCCAATGCCCCAAGACCTGGCAGGCAATGCAAACAAACGTTCGTGGTGATGTAAATCCAAGGGAACCAAAAACAAGCCCCCAGCACGTACCAGGTGCTCACCATAAAACCTTCCGGCCTAAACGCCCGGGCAAACATCCGGGTCATCGGCCAAGCGTAAACCAGGAAGCAAACCAGAAGCACCGGCCACAAATACGAAGGCATTTCCAGCCACTCAAATCCAGTCCCTTTCCCCGCCAGGATTCCCACGATCGCTAAGGAAACAGCAATGTTCCAGAACACCCCGGCCACAATCATCAAAGATTTGCCTCCAATCAACTCCTGACCGGAACGCCGGGCCATCAGCCAGAGCATGATGCCCAATCCAGCTTGCATTCCCCAGCCATAAACCAACGCAGTCAAATGAGCTGGCTGAAGCCTCCCAAAGGTGAGGAAAGAAACATCCAAAAACTCAGGGGCAAAGGCTTTGATCCCAGCCAAAACACCCAAAATGGTCGAAGCCATGAGCCAAAAGGCCCCGTTCAAGAACAGGAACAAAACCGGACCCTTCACGGAGCGGTCGATGGCCGCGCGACGAGTGGTGTCAGCCTGATTTTCCAGTTCGGCGTTGGCAGTTGAAGTATCCATACAAACTCAGGGTAACGGGCAAAAAGACAAAAAGGTTAAGGCTTGGCAGGAGCAACAGGAGCGGCAGCAGGTGCCCCATCAGCAGGTGGAGGGGCAGCGCCTTCCGCCATTTGCTTGAGTTGAGTCGGAGAACCTGGAACCAAAAACGCGCTTTTGGTAGCCTTGCGATTTTTCAGTTCAGCCGCTGCCTTGGCAAAGATCGCAGCTCTTTTGGCCTCATCATTGAGCCCCATTTTAGAAATCAAAGCATTCTGCTCAGCCTGAATTTCCCCTTTGATCACCAAACGATCTGGAGAACGAGGGTCCGTTACCGGAGCTTTGCCAAAGAGCGCCTGAACGATGAAGAAGAGTGCAGCGAAGCCAACGAAGGCCGCTGACACCCAAAGAAATGAGGCGCTTGATTTGGAGGGAGTTTCAGAAGTGGACATGGCAGTACCAGAAAAATAAATCGACTCAGTTAACAACGTTGGCGGACTCGATCAGCCGTGGGTCACGACAAGGGTAAAGACTAAACTTGCCCAATCCGCGCAGGAAAACAAAGCCCACTCCGCCAACGACGGCGAGCAAAGCAAACACATCCTGGATCCAAGCATAGGGAATCAACCATTGCTCACCATGAGTCAGCGAAGGGCCGCGCTCTGGAATGATGTTCCAGTAAATGTCCACAACGTGCATGAACAAGATCCACAGACACATGCCCACCATCCACCGTGTCTTCTTCTTCCGCTGCTGATCCAAAAGAATCACGAATGGACCCGCAAAGTGACCCACCAGAATGAAAATGCTGACCCACCGCCATGTTTCCGTGTTCCGTGTCAGGTAAAACCGGGTTTCCTCGGTGATGTTCGCATACCAAATCAGGAAGTATTGGCTGAAGGCAATGTAAGCCCAGAACACCGTGAAGGCGAAAAGCAACTTACCCATCAAGTGGTAGTGCTCATCAGTGACCACCTTGTTCAGATACCCAAGGCTTTTCAGCCAGGTCACCAACAAGATCATGACTGCCATCGAGGACCAAGCGCACCCGGCGAAAATATAAACCCCCCACATGGTCGAGAACCATGAGTAGTCGAGTGTCATCAACCAGTCGACCGAGGCAAAGGTGGCCGTGAGAGCAAAAAAGAAGAGCAGCAGACAGGAAAACTGACGGGACCAGATCGTGTGCTTAATGTTCCCATCGGAATCCTGCATCACCGAGCGCTTACGCAGCGTGCTCGCGATGAACCAAAGGATCGTAAAGTAGAGGAAAAAACGAACATGCCATCCGCCAATGTTCAGATAACCAAACTTCTCGACGAGGATGTGAAGGTGACTGTCCGCCTGTGCCATGTGATGTAGCGCTTCTTTAACCGTCTCACCCGAATCATGCGCATGGTGCGCCGCCTCACGGTGATGGGCCATCCACTCCCAAAGCGGGTTTTGAACAGCAGGCACAAGCAAGGGTAACGCAAACAACCCAACCACCAGAATCATATTGGCGAGGTTTTCGAACAGACGCCGAATTGAGATACCCCACCCGGAATTCGATGCATTGTGCAGCAAGATCCAGAAACACGCTCCGACGACCACCGTGAAGGCCACAAAAACAGCAAACAACCAGCTGTAGGCGAAGGTATCCGTGCGGGTGAAGAAGAAAAAAGCAGATCCAATTAGCCCGATCAATCCCGCCATGGCAAATCCGCCAATCAGCTTGGACCCGCGGGCCGGATCAAATTTTTCTCCGCCCTCAGGCAGATCTTGGAAGGTGACGTGGTGACTCATGCCGGGAATACGAAAAACGTTACTGGACGGTGACTTGGCCTTCTTTGACGGCGGTTTGAAGTGAACGGATGTAGGCCACAATAGCCCAACGATCTTGAACCGTGATGTTGGCACTGTAGCCTCCCATCAACCCCTTGCCGTTCACGATCACATCGTAGATGGCACCATCAGGACGATAAGCCGCCTGATTCGTTGGGTCCGTTGAACCCGCTTGGTGGAAATTGAACGCATTCAGAATGCCATACCTTGAGGTCATTCCCTTTCCATTGCCCGAGGCACCATGGCAAATGGCACAGTTGATCGCATATCTCTCAGCCCCACGCTGGATCAATTCGGTTGTCACCTCAACTTCGGGCGGCAATCCATCCCCGTAGTAATCACCCACCTTCCCCGTGTGATAATAGCTGGTTCCGTTGGTGAAACCAAACTTTGGAGGCCGTGGATTTTCTGCTGCCGGCGATTGGGGCACCTCGTAACCCATCGGCACCGTGCCCTTCACTGGGCGACGTGCACCCAACCCATCAGCAAAAAACTCGCTGGAAGTCTGGAATTTGACCTTGGCTTGGTGGTCCATATCCGGAAGGATTTCAATCGGAGGGAGTTCAGACTTGGAGCCACGAAAGCCTGCCGCACTCACGACAATCGCGGCAACAAATAGAAAACTGAGGAAAAAGTATTTCATGGATGAAAGGGTCCGGCAGCCAGGGGGTTAGATTTCGTCCTCAACAAGTTCGATGTTCTTCCCACCAATGCCTTCCAAAAAGGACTTGGTGCCTTCTTTGGTGAACTTCGCATCGCGGGCCTCAATGCAGACAAAAAACCCATCGTCTGAGAATTTTGGAAACCTTTTGGAAGCAAACAAAGGGTGATTCAACCGTGGCAATCCAATCAAGGCGAGCAAACCAAACAGTGTTGTGAACGCTGAGAATAAAATCGTCAATTCGAACATGACCGGGAAGAATGCCGGCAGGGTGTAGATATCAGTGGGCTTGCCTTGAACCACTGTTGGATAAATGACGACTTGCGTCAAAAACTGCATCAAAAACGCCACCGTGAAACCGGTCGCTCCACCAAAGAAAACCAACCATGGCAGTTTCGAACGCGGGTTGCCCATCGCGACATCCATTCCATGAACAGGAAACGGAGTGTGGACATCCCAACGTTGATATCCTTGATCACGCACATGCTCGGCGGCATGATAAAGGTCTTGCGGATTGTCAAATTCCGCAAGGTATCCGTGGACTCGTTTGAGGGTAGTGCTCACAGCAGATCGGTAGAAAGAGGTTGGTTCGTTTAGGCGGTGGCAGCGGCTGTGCCCGGCTTCGCCACATGGCGATCTGGGTAGTCCATGAGGTCTTCCTCCTGGATGCCCTTCTCACGGTCCGGATCATAATGCGGATCAGACTGAGGCAGCACACCCTTCACCTCGCCAATGGCGATGACCGGCAAAAATCTGAGGAACAAGAGGAACAGCATCATGAACAACCCGAAAGTCCCCACAAAGGTCCAGATATCAACCCAGGTTGGGCTGAATGTCCGCCAGGAGCCAGGGGTCAAGTGACGCTCCAACGTCGTGACAATAATCACATATCGTTCAAACCACATCCCGGCATTCACGCACATGCACACGAACATGACGACCCATAGGTTGTGTCTGCACCAACGACTCCAGAACAACTGAGGAGCGAAAACGTTGAACCCAAACATGCAGTAATAATACCAAACCGAGGGACCGTAGAGCCCACGAAGTTGGAAGGTCTGAAGTTCGTATTTGTTGGCACTATAATACGCCATGAAGAACTCCATGCTGTAGGCGTAACCGACAATCGTCCCGGTCAAAAGAATGATCTTCGACATGTTGTCGATGTGCTTCGCCGTGATCAGATCCTGCAATCCGTAGATCTTCCGGGCAGGAATCATCAATGTTAACACCATCGCAAATCCACCGAAGATAGCCCCAGCCACAAAGTAAGGAGGGAAAATGGTAGTGTGCCACCCGGGAACCACTGAAGTCGCAAAGTCAAAGGACACGACCGAGTGCACCGAAAGCACGAGCGGTGTCGAAAGCGCGGCCAGAAGCATGTAGGCCGTCTCGTAGTGCGACCAGTGCCGATTGCCACCGCGCCATCCAAGGGCAAACATCCCATAGAGCATCTTCCGCAGACCCGGCTTGCACCGGTCACGCAAAGTGGCCAAATCAGGCACGAGGCCGATAAACCAGAAAATCACTGAAACTGTAAAGTAAGTCGAAACCGCAAACACGTCCCACAGCAAGGGTGACTTGAAGTTTTGCCAGATCGCGTTCGCATTCGGAATCGGTGCCAGAAACCAAACCATCCATACCCGACCGACGTGGAACCCTGGGAACAACCCGGCGCACATCACAGCAAACAATGTCATCGCCTCTGCGGCACGGTTGACAGAGGTCCGCCACTTTTGACGCGTCAGAAAGAGAATCGCCGAAATCAATGTTCCAGCGTGACCAATGCCGATCCAAAAAACGAAGTTCGTGATGTCCCACGCCCACGCCACCGGTTGCTTCTGCCCCCAAACCCCGACGCCCGTCGAGATGAGATAGGTAAAACAGAATACCGTGACTCCGGTCAAAATCACTGAAGGAATAAACAAGATCCACCAAAGAAAAGGCTGCTTGTTCTCAACAATGCCGCAGATGCGGTTGGTGATCCAAGAGTAAGACCGATTGTTCAGGACCAGCGGTTCGCGCTCAAGGATGCGCGGCTCGCTCGGAGTCGGTGCAGATGCGTGGGAGGTGGCTTCCATGGAAAAGGCTTAGATTTGCTTGGCGCTCCAGACAGCGATTTTGTCTGCCCCAGGCATTTTCGGGTTCGGATTGCGGAGTCGTGCCAAGTAACTGGTGCGCGGACGGGTTCCGATGTACTTCAAAATTTCGTAACTGCGCGGCGAGGCCTTCATCTTGTTGATCGAAGATTTCGGATCCGCCAAATCACCAAACTCAATAGCCTCCACTGGGCACGCTTGCTGGCAGGCTACCTTGACCGTGTCAGTTGGAATGCGGAAGTTCTTCGAGTCACGTTGTTTCTGCTTCTGCTGAATCTTCGCAGCCTCAAGCCTTTGCACACAATAGGTGCACTTTTCAATCACACCACGCATCCGAACGGTCACGTTTGGATTCTTCTGCAGCTTGACACTTTCACGCATTCCAGTCTTCTCAGGCGTGGATAGCGGACCCCAATAAAGCTCATCCAGAGGACGCTTGTTGTAGTCGAACCAGTTGAATCGACGGGCCGTGTATGGACAGTTGTTCGCGCAGTAACGGGTTCCAATGCACCGATTGTAGGCCATCGCGTTAAGCCCGTCTTCGGTATGAACCGTTGCATTGACCGGACAAACGGTCTCGCACGGTGCGGATTCACATTGTTGGCAGGCTACCGGTTGCATCACCATTTCAGCCCCTTCGAGTTGCTCTGGCGTTGGGTCGATATTGACGTCGTCAGAATCCGCTTTGCCTTCGCCCCACTCATTGGTGGCGAAATAGCGATCCATACGAATCCATTGCATGATCCGGCCCTTCCTGACCTGATCCTTACCGACTACTGGGATATTGTTTTCAGATTGGCATGCGACCACACAAGCCGTGCAACCGAGGCACTTACTGAGGTCGATGGTCATGCCCCACTGGTGCTCGTTCTGGTAGTCAAACCCTGCCGGATTCGTTTCAGACCTCACTCCCACCTGACCCTTATAAAAAGAGATATTCGGCGGAATGTGCGAATCCATCCCAGTCTGTGAGGTGTATTCGGGTTTGTTAAACTCTTCCAGGGTTGCTTCACGATAAAGCGCCCGACCCTCCATGGTATTGTGCTCCTGGGTAATCGCCAGTTCGTAGATATCCGAGGTCGCCGTCAACGTTGCTCCAGTCAGGACAAAACCTTCACCCTTTCGCAAACTGAAGGCGTCAAATCCGCGGCCTTTACCCTTCGTATCGGACCCCACATAACCTAAATTCTTTTGCCCATATCCAAGTGAGATCGAAATGGAGTGAGTGACGTGCCCAGGTGCTTCAATGGCGGGCAGTGTCAATTCTGCACCTCCGACTGAAACCGTGACCATCTGCCCTTCCTTGAGACCGAGATCACGGAACGTCTTCGTCCCCAGCCAAGCCGCATTGTCCCACGTGAGTTTGGTGACCGGATCAGGCGCTTCTTGCAACCAAGCGTTCCCCGCGTATCGGCCATCCCACAAACTGGAGGAGGGCGTCAAAACGACTTCATAGGCCCCCGCATCAGGTGCCGCTGCAGGCTTGACCTCAGCCATTAGACCCCCTAAAGCACTCGAATTGACGACTGCTTGCGCCACTGCATAAGCGGAACCTTTCAAGAAGCCATCGCGAAGCGTGACATTCCAAACATCCTCCTTCATCCCACCGGCAAGAGACCCGAAGGTTTCACGAACCGAATCATAGGCAGTCGCGCTAGAAACTGCAGCCGCCCCCGCTTCAGCTTTTGCCGGTTCCTCACCTGTAGCTGGTCCAAGCAGCTTCTTGTCCAGCAACGCCAAAACCACTTCGATATCGTTCACACCATCATACAATGGCTGAATCATCGGTTGAACGACTGAATACGTGCCATCGGCAGCTCTAACGTCACCCCAGGATTCAAGGTAATGAGCCGCAGGCAGGTGCAAACCTGCTTTGCGAGCCGTCAAATTCAAAGCCGTCCCAAGGTGAATCACTGCCACTTTCCGATCACGAATCGCCTTACCAAAAGAGGAGGCGTCTGGGGCATCGAAAAGGATGTTAGATGGCGTCAACGAGACCACCGTCTTCACTTTACCGGATGCAACAGCGGCAGCCACTTCCGCAAAAGTTGATGTGGCCGCGTCGGTTTCGCTCTGCACGAGATCGACCGTTTTGCCGAATGCTCCAAGCGCGCTATTGATTGCCGCCACAAGAGCATGGACCTCTTTCCCATACCTGGAACCAGCGAGAACCAGCGAGGCACCAGCATTCTCTTTCAAGTCCGCAATCGCTGGCTTCAACCAGTCCGTCAGGGAACCAGGCGCCGTGGCCGCCAACGCCTTAGCTGAACTTTCTCCAAGCTCAGCTGCAATGAAGGCAGCAGCGACTGGGATCATACTCGCCGCCAAAGGTTTCCGATGATCCGCCATGCCACCGGTCAAAGTGAAGCGGTTTTCAAGCGAATAAAGACGATTCATCTCGCCACCACTCTTGTCTTGGCTGCGATGTTTAGCGAACTCCTTGATGTGATCTCCCGCGACCGGATCAAGCCCCAAAAAGTCGCAGTCAAGACTCAAAATCCGTTTCGCCTTGCCCAAATGATACACGGGCTGAATGCCATTCCCGAAAACCAAACCATGTGCTTGCGCGGCGCTGCCAGAAGACAGAGCCTCATACCTCGAGATGAGGGCTTGAGGATAAACTTTCTTGAGTTCTCCAAGGAGACGACTCAGCGTGGGTGATTCAACCTCGCCAACAATCACCGCAAGGCCTGCTCCCTGATCCTTTTTCGACTCAGCCACTACCTTCTTGATAACAACATTAGCACGGTCCCAGTCGGCGGCTTTTCCCGACATCAGGGGTTTCTGAGAACGCTCTGGATCGTAAAGGTCGAGGATCGAAGCCTGGGCGAATGTATCAATCCCACCACCCAGCGCATGAAGGGCGTTCCCTTGAAGATGCGTCGGCCGCCCCTCGTAGGTTGTCACTACCATCGGAGTCGCACCTCCGGCTCTGGGCATCGCTGTAGCGTAAAGCAACGGCTTGCCTGGAATCACCCATTCCACATGATCCGTGTAGGGCAGAATATTGAAGATCGGACGACGACAGCTCGCCATACCCAACCCCATCAATCCAGTCGCTGCTCCCATTACCTTCAGGAACTCCCGACGTGAATTTTCCTGCTCTTCAGCGGTCAACGTGTCACCAGCCGGAAACTCAATGCCCGATGTCTTCAGAAACTCGGAGCGCTGCTCCAACTCAGCCGTGCTGCGCCAGTAGCGCTTGCTGGTGCGGGGCTCTTCGGGGTGGTGCCAAATGCGTTTCATGGAGACGTTTTCTTAGCCGGGTAAAATCAGATCAAATATTTAGTGGGAAATTCCTCAATTGACTATCGGTGACAGGCCGCACAGGACTCCGGCGGCTGAATTTGCCAATGCTTCTTGAGCTGACTGCCCACCTCAAGCTGGGACACGTCCTTTCCAAATTTCTTTTCAGCAATGGCCATCAAATCCTCCACCCCCTTGACATCATAGCCAGGTTTGCCTCCCAAAATCACCTCGGCAATGTCACCTGCAGGTGTCCCGGCTGCCAACAGATCCTTGTAGAAGGCCGCACGATCCAGGTCTTTGGCTTGGTAGTTCAAATTAGTGACTTGGTCCAATGGCCGAAGATTGTTTTCCGGATTGCGATGGCAATCCAAGCACCAACCCATCGACAGAGTCTGATCGTGGCGAACTACCTCCATCTCATTGATCTTGCCATGGCAACTCGCACATGAGACACCACGATTGATGTGCACCGAATGATTGAAGTAAGCGTAGTCAGGCACCTTGTGCAGCTTGACCCACGGCACCGGTTGCCCTGTTTCTTGCGCCTTCATTACCTTTTCCAACTTCGGACTCGCAGACTTGATATTCCCCTTCCCTGCCCCGTGACAATTGAAACAAGTCTGGTTCGTCGGAACGTTGGCATGACCAGACACCTCCACAAAGCTGTGACAATACCGACAGTCCAAACCCAACTCGCCCGCATGGATTTTGTGCGAAAAAGGCACTGGTTGTGTCGGCTCGTATCCAACGCGTGTGTATTTGGGCGTAAAATAGTAGGCGATTCCCATCGAAACGCCCGCCCCTATGAAAGCGAGCGCGATGGCTAGCTTCAAAGGAAGCCAGTTGGTCCAGCGCGGAAAGAAGTTGCCCATAATCAATCGATAAAGGTAGGCTTGTGAAAAATTTCACAAGCGAGCCAAAGAATAGAAAGTCCCTCTCCGATTGCAAGGGGCGAACACACCTTTTTTGCACTTTTTAACACTTTGTTTACGATATTGAGACACTATCTCGATTGTTCAATGAGTCAGCCTTTTTCCCGTCCCTTAGATCCCCCAATTCCCCAGCGGTCCGTCGTTCTGAAAATCGCCTCAATGCCCCCACGGCACCGGCCATTTCCAGTTCGGTTTTGCGATCCACAGCGTCACGAAGAACGCTCGATGAGAACTAAAGATGTGCGCCTGATTTAGATCTTGCGGGTTGCTGTTGCTCGACGACGCCCAAAAGCTCTGTGTTTGGCCTGCCCTCAGGAGAAAAAACCTGTCATAACCCTGCGCCGCCCTCATGTCTCGATTCGACGTCCACAACAAAATTCGATCAGCTAACGCAGGGTTGTTTGAGGCCGTAAAACCATCAGCAAACAACATCAGCCGGTCCGTTGGACTCTCATCCGCAAGCCATCCCCCCGCGAAGAAAGATGTCCTTGCACTGGCGGGAAGGGCAAAGGCGTTGGCACGCAGAACACCAAAGAATGTGACTTGCTTCTCCACACCAACTCTTTGGACCAATGCGTCTTCCCCGGGCGGGACCACCACAGCCCATTGGTCCGCTAAATTGCTATCCCCTTGCAAAACCCAGCGCCGCACCGACCGAAAATCTCCCAGCCAAAAGCTTTGCCACTCGCTGTTGGTCGAATCATAGAATCTCACACGATCCGCCTCAACCGGGCTCGCCGCCCCGGGTCACCTGAGAATTCACCAGGTCCGCCACCCAGTCCATCGACCGACTCAGAGCACCCGACACCATCAATTGAATGGTCACCCCAGTTCTTCATTCCGGTCGCCTCAAAAGTACCGATGTTCGCCGCGAACCAATAGGGGTCGCGCCACCGGTGCACGTCATAGGACCCATCGCTGCCCCTGCCGGCTGGTAACGTCACCAATCCAACGCCCAAGGTTGTCCGAAGAGCGGCCCATTTTCGGATCCGCCCATATAATTCCGTGCTCCCAATAAATTCAAAATTCCACCTATCTTCGCGTTCACTGACCGAAGTTTTACCAAGCTCTCTCATTTGACAGTTTTCCATGAGGTTCTGACCCCCTCCTGAACATCTTCTCACGCTTCTCCACGGGCCAAACACACCCTTCTCAGGCTATTTTGTGCCTATGCGGCAAAAGCTTAACTCTAAGGTTCCCCAGACACCTCAGAACCACCCGGCAAAGCCACATTCAGTGCCCAAATAACACACAACAACACAGCCCATACCCCAATGAAAACCAACAAACTCGTTCTTATCCTTATATCCCTGCTAGCAATCGTCTCCTGCTCGCTTCCCTCTACCCCACTTGTCATCGAATCGGACTCCGGCCGACTCTATCCCGCCAGTCACCTCGACAACCTTCGTGGCATGGCCAGCGGAAAACGTGATGCCGAAATGATGCGTTTTGCCGACGCCATCATCGCCAAAGCTGGCCGATACGAAGTCGACGACAGTGGCACAACCTACCCAGGAACCGTCAAAGTCATCCGCTGGACACAGAATGGCCAACCAAAATACACCGCCATGCGACTCGCCACCTGGCCGGGTTATCCCTCAGCCTGGCAAGGCCCCACCCCACCCAGCGGCTTCTACGCCAGCAAGCTCACCACCGAAATCCTCAATTGAAGTCTCTGCCCAAATCGCGATCCCAAGCGGTTGTTCCAAGGCGCCCCACCTTGAGCAGCCGCTTCGTTCATTCGAATCGTTCCCCGCAAAAAACCGTCACCTTCTTTAGATTCCTGTGCATCGTATCGAATGGCCCGCCCACTCATCTGCCTGATCTTTTCCCTGCTGCTAGCGCCCGCAATCGCCGTAGATCTGCCTCCACCGCCAACGCCCCCACGCGAGCTTCGCGGCGCATGGATCGCCACCGTCCGCAATATCGACTGGCCCAGCGAACCCGGTCTCCCTACCGAAAAGGCTCGCTCCCAACTCATCGCTCTCATCCAAAAAGCCGCTGACCTGCGCCTCAATGCTCTCATCTTCCAGGTCCGCCCTGCCGGCGATGCCATGTATGCTTCGCAACTCGAACCCTGGTCGCCCTTCCTCACCGGCAAAATGGGCTCTGCCCCGAGTCCTGCCTGGGACCCCCTTGGCTTCGCCATCGAAGAAGCCCACAAACGCGGCATCGAACTCCATGCTTGGTTCAATCCCTACCGTGCCCTCGCAGGTGAAAAACACGCCGCTTCCTCAGACCACATCCTCAAAAAACGTCCCGAATACACCATGCCCTACGGCATCGACAAATGGATGGATCCCGGCATCCCCGAAGTCCGGGCTCAAACCGTCGCCGTCATGCTTGATGTCACACGCCGTTACGATGTCGACGGCATTCACATCGACGACTATTTTTACCCCTACCCCGTCAAAGCCGCCGACGGCTCCATGGTCCCATTCCCGGACGATGCGTCATACAAATCCTATCAAGCCTCAGGTGGCACCCTCGACAAAAGCCACTGGCGCCGGCAAAACGTCGACACCCTCGTTCATGAACTCTACGATGGCATCAAAGCCACCAAGAAATGGGTGAAATTTGGCATTAGTCCTTTCGGACTCTGGCGCCCCAACGTTCCGCCCGGCACCGGCGGCGGCCTCGACCCCTACGAAGAACTTTCTGCCGACTCTCTGAAGTGGCTTCACAACGGTTGGCTGGACTACATGGTCCCTCAACTCTACTGGCCGATCGAACCCGCCAAGCTTTCCTTCACCACCTACTACGACTGGTGGCTCAGCCAAAACCGCCAAAACCGCCACATCTGGCCAGGCATGGCCGTGGATCGCGTCGGCAAAGATCGCGGCCCAGGCGAAATCCTCCAACAAATCTCCGTCGTCCGCCAGCGAGGCACCATCATGACACCCGGACATTTCCATTGGAATTTCGGATCTCTCGTCAAAAACACCCTCGAAGTCGCCGACCTCACCAAAGCACGCGCCTATCAGCTCAAAGCCATCCCCCCCGCCTCACCCTGGCTGGGCCCTGTCGAACTGCCGGCCCCCACCATCGCCACAACCATCAAGAACAAACAAGGCCACGCCTCCTGGTCGATGGCCGACCCTCGCTGGCTCACCCACATCCGCTGGTGGACTCTGCAGACTCTCAACGACGGCAAATGGACTCTTCACAGCATCCATCCCGTTACCACCACCGAAATCCCATGGCCCAAAAACGCCACCGCCATCGCTCTCCGCGCCTCTGACAAGACCTGGACTCTCAGCCCACCCGCAGTGCAGGTGTCCCCATGATCTGGCTAAGGAACCTTGTCCAACTCCACCCTCCGAAAAATCATCCCCCCCAAAAAAAGTGGTCCGGAGGGACCCAACCATATCCCTCCGGACCTTAGGGTGATCTGAGAGCCGCCAACCATGAAGTAGCTCTCAAATCTGTCGTCTTTTTTCCCAGGATTCATGCCCTGGAAAACAGCAGAAGCTTTCGCTCCCAACCACCTTTTTTTAGAGCATCCTTCGGGCCAAGTTATCGCTGGGATTTAAAAAAAAGTGACTTTCCCTGACTCAGATCGAACATCAACCCCGTCCTTGCACACCGCCCCCGGCGTTTCACTATCTGAACGTATCAATAAATCATGACTCAGTTTGCCCTCTTTAGGCTCCCGGACGGGCGCGCATGGCTCGGCGAAGGTCCCTTCGAGGCGCTACCAGAAGCTCCAATCGATGGGTCGGCTTTCTACTGGAACGACTTCGACCTCCAGGACCCCACTCCTTGGAAGCGCCCCACCCGCATCATCCCTCTCACCGCCGACTACACCCCTCCCTGGCGCGACCTTCCCTGGCCTCGAGTCAACTGGCGCCATCCCTCGACCGAATACTTCGAAATGGCATTCCGGCGCATTCGCAAAGAAGTCATCGCCCGCCGTCTCGAAAAAATGGTTCCCGTTCTCACCGAGCATGGCGTGCTCATTGAGGGCCGCTGGGAGCGACTGCTCGACCGAGTGCTCTCCGCGCCTGCCGGTTTCTGGGGATACGCTTGCATCGATGGCGATAACGGATTCGCCGGTGCCACCCCGGAACTTCTCTTCCACGCAGACGGTCCCGAGGTCGAAACCATGGCCCTGGCTGGCACCGCCAAACCCGGCACTGACGAAGCGTTCATGCAGGACATCAAAGAAATCGAGGAACACGAACTCGTCGCCGGCTACCTCGAGTCCCAACTCTCCAGCCTTGGCCAAGTTACCCGAAGCCCGCGTGGCCTCCGTCAGGCCGGCGCTCTCACACACTTCCAAACCAAACTCACCGTCACCCTCCCCGAAGACGCAAGCCCCACCACCCTCGTCCCCTGGCTCCACCCCACCCCTGCGGTCGGCTGCCTCCCTCGCGAAGAACGCTGGCTCGATAAACTGCGCGAGTATCGTCACCTTCTCCAAGTCCCCGACTTCTTCGGCGCCCCATTCGGCTTCACCGTCGATGGCGAATGCCACATGGTCGTCAGCATTCGAGGCATCGCTTGGCAGGGGACCAAAGGATTCCTTCCCTCCGGATGTGGCATCGTCGGCGGCAGCGCCTACGACCACGAATGGCGTGAGCTCCGATTGAAACGCGAGGCAGTCATGAGCATGTTAGGTCTCTCCAGGCCCTGACCCCATGTCCCAAATCCAACTCATCCAAGCCGCTCTTCGCCTCCTAGCGGAACTGGGTGTCCGCGAAATCTGCGTCGCGGCCGGTGCTCGAAACGCCCCGATTCTGACCGCACTCCTCCACAGCCAAAACATCAAACTCTGGAATTTCTTCGAAGAACGCAGTGCCGCTTTCTTCGCCCTCGGCCGCATCCAAGCCACGAGCCGCCCCGTTGCCGTCCTCACCACTTCCGGCACCGCCGCCGCCGAACTCCTCCCGGCCATTATCGAATCCCACTACCAATCCCTCCCCCTCATCGCCTTCACCGCCGACCGCCCCAAATCCTTCCGTGGCACCGGTGCTCCCCAATCCATCGAACAAGCCCACCTCTTCACCCCCTACGCAGCTGTCGCGTGGGATCTCGATCTCACCTCCTCGGTTCCCACCGCCCCCCCCGTCAATCTCGACTCCCCCCTCCATCTCAATCTCTGCCTCGAAGAACCCCTCGCCACCAACGTTCCCGGCATCGACTTCGATTCCCCTCCCATTCAGCCACACCCCAAACCCTCCCTATCCCTCCCCGATCTCTCTTCCTTTTTCACCGCACCACGCCCCATCGTCCTCGCCGCTGGGCTCTCTCCCGCGGAAGCCACCCAAATCACTCCCCTCCTCCTTTCCCTCAACGCTCCCATCCTCGCTGAAGCGACCTCAAACCTGTGGAGCATCTCCCACCTCGCTCATCTCCTCTATCCCTCCTCAGAGAAACTCCTCCGCACCCTCGCTCCCTCCCACGTCCTACGCATCGGTGCTGTCCCCACCTCCCGCTGGTGGCGCGACCTCGAAGACCAGCCCGATATCCCCGTCATCAACCTCTCCCGCACCCCCTTCCCCGGACTCGCCCGCCGCCAAAACGTCACCCTTCATCCCTGGTCCTCACTCGCCTCACTCCGCCCCACCCCCTGCCAAGCCCCACTTCCATTTCACCCCTCACCCACCGATTTCACCGCCCACCCGCGCGCCGAACCCGCCCTCCTTCACTCCATTCAAAAACTCTTCACCCCCGGCAGTCAAGTCTTCCTCGGCAATAGCCTCCCCATCCGCGAGTTCAACGACATCGCCTCACCCCTCCCTCCCAAAATCACCTTCCACGCCAACCGCGGCGCCAACGGCATCGATGGCCTCATCTCTACCTGGCTCGGCCTCAGCGCCAACCCTTCCATCACCGATTCCTGGCTCGTCCTCGGCGACCTCTCCGCTCTATACGACCTCGCCGCCCCCTGGATCCTCCCCCAACTCCCCGTCGCCCGCCGCTTCCTCGTCATCGTCAACAACGGCGGCGGCAAAATCTTCTCCCGCGTCCCCAGCCTCGCTACCCTACCCAACCCCGCCCGCGCCTTCATCGAAAACCACCACTCTCTCTCCTTCAAACCCTTCGCCGATCTCTGGAATCTCTCCCACACGCTCATTCACGATCCCTCCCAACTCCCTGCCCTCCTCACCTACGCCCCAGGCACCCACCTCATCGAACTCCAGCCTGACCCCGAGCAAACCGAAGCCCACTGGGCAGCTTCACCTTGACCCATCAGCCATTGCGTCCATCTTTCCGGCCCGTGCTTCGCCATCAGCTCAAATCCAAAATCCACCGCGCCCGAGTCACCGATTCCAACATCGACTACGAAGGCAGCATCTCCATTCCAACCGACCTCATGGAGGCAGTTGACCTCTGGGTCGGCGAAAAAGTACTCGTCACCAGCATCACCAGCGGGGCCCGACTCGAAACCTACGTCATCCCCGGCAAAGCCAAATCCCGTCACATCGTGGTCAACGGAGCCGCCGCCCACCTCATCGGCACCGGCCAAGTCGTCACCATCATGGCCTTCGCCCTCCACGCCGAGCAGGTTACCCCCAAGCGGGTGCTCCTGAACGAGCGAAACGAAGTGGTCACCGACCAGGTGCTCTAGCGCCCGCCCGCTTCCCTGCGGCACTTCCGCAAGAGATAGGCACTTCGTGACTTAGGGCTTTCAAGATCACCTATTTCATCTATTCCTCTTAATACTTCGAACGTGGACCCCGCTCGCCGCACGCACCTCAAACACCTCGCCCTCTACGGAGCCAGCGTTCTGCTGCCCCCCACCTTCTGGCGTGAATCCGCGCCGCCTCCGCCAACCGACGCAGAAGACAAACCCGAACGCATCGAAGAACACTGGTTCACCGGCGGCAAACCCCTCTTCTCCCGCACCCCTCTCAACAAGCTCATTCGCGAAAAACCCGAAGTCGTCTTCCTCGGCGACTCCATGGTCAAAGCCTGGATCGACCCCGAAAAACTCTCTGCCCTCTCCAGCCAGCGCGTCTCCACCCTCTGGCAGCCAAACAGCACCAGCTCCCGCTGGTACCTGATGTTCAAAAACTACGTCGTCCGCTCCCAGGTCCGCCCACGCCGCGTCGTCTTCCTTTTCCGCAACGCCTTCTGGCACCTCCCCGCCTACAAAGTCGACGGCCCCTTCTGGCATGACATCGAACGCTGCATGCCCGAGATGAACGACCCCGTCATCACTCGCATCCTCGGTGACCAACGCCGTCGCGACATGGGCAAAGTCGATCGCTTCATCACCGAAGACGCCTACCCCATCCAGCAGCGTCAGGACCAAACCGCCAACCTCCTCGAAGCCACCGCAGCAAGGCTCATCGGCCAGGATCCAGATGCCCTCCGCCCTCTCATCAACGATCGCCTCGGCTTCACCCGCTTCCGCCAAACCCTCAGCGTCGAAACCGGCTACCACACCGGCCTCCAAGACGCCCCCTTCACCCGCGACCCCACCAAAACCTTCCTCCCCCACATCATCGATCTCGCCCGCAAAGAAGGCATCGAAATCTTCATGCTGCGTGTCAAACGCCGCCCCAACTCTGGCACCGACTCTCCCGACTCCCCGGAGATGGCCCGCTACATCTCAGATCTGACCACTTACTTCGCCAAAGAAAACGTCCCCTACTACGACTTCACTCCCGACCCCCTCATCAACGACAGCATGTATGCCGAGGGCGATCACCTCGACCTCGCCCACACCGCCTGGTTCTCAGAACACCTCTACCAGACCCTCGGAAAGGAGATCTTCGGCAAATGATCTTCCACTCCCTGGATTACATCTTCTTCTTCCTGGTCGTCCTCCTCGCCCACTGGCAACTCCCCCGCCGCAGCCAACTCTGGCTCCTCCTCGTCGCCTCCTATTACTTCTACGGTTACGTCTCCCGCGCTTGGCTCATCCCCTTCGCCTTCACCACCACCCTCGACTGGACCATGGGCCGCCTTATGGAGGCCAAGCCAGCCCGCCGCCGCCTCTGGTTAAGCCTCAGCGTCGTCTCCAACCTCTCCCTCCTCTGCTGGTTCAAATACCGCGGCTTCTTCATCGAAAACATCCAGGGCATCCTCGCCGACTTCGGTCTCGCCCCCGCCCCGGAAGTCCTCAGCCTCATCGTCCCCGCAGGCATCTCCTTCTACACCTTCCAAAGCATGAGCTACGTCATCGACGTCTACCGCGGCCACATGCTCGCCTGCCGCAGGCTCGACGACTACGCCCTCTTCGTCTCCTTCTTCCCCCAACTCGTCGCCGGCCCCATCGAACGCGCACCCCACCTCCTCTCCCAAGTCCTCACCACTCGCTCCTTCCCCTGGTCAACCGCCACCCGTTGGTTCACCCTCATCCTCTGGGGTTTCCTCTTGAAAGTCGTCATCGCCGACCACTCCGCCCTTGTCGCCAACAAGGTCTTCTCCATTCGCGACGCCACTTTCCCCATCCTCTGGTCCGGCGTCTTCGCCTTCGCCATCCAAATCCTCGCCGATTTCTCCGCCTACACCGCCATCGCGCGCGGCAGCGCCGGCCTCCTCGGCTTCGACCTGATGGAAAACTTTCGCCATCCCTACCTCGCCACCTCACCCGCCGACTTCTGGCGCCGTTGGCACATCAGCCTCAGCACCTGGATGCGCGACTACATCTACATTCCTCTCGGAGGCAGCCGCGGAACCAAAGCTCGCGCCACCCGCAACGTCATCCTCACCTTCCTCATCTCAGGTGCCTGGCACGGCGCCGCCTGGAACTTCATCCTCTGGGGCCTCTATTGGGGCGTTCTCGTCGCCGCCGACCAAGCCTGGGGCAAACGCTGGCGCCCTCCTCCTCTCATCGCCGTCCCCCTCATGTTTGGCCTGACCTGTATCGGCTGGCTCATGTTCCGTGAACAAGACGCCCACTACCTCATCCAACACTTTCAGTTAAATCCCTGGACAGCCCCCGCATCCGACTGGCACATTGCAGGGTTCCTCACCGCCAAAACTTTCCTCCTCGCCACCCCCATTCTTCTCCACGCCTGGTGGGACCTCAAACTCCGCCACCGATATCCCAACTGGGACCGCCTCCCCACCCAAATCCTCCTCAGTCTCGCTCTCTTCACCCTCATCCTCATCCTCCGCTCCCCCGAAAGCAGCGCCTTCATCTACTTCCAATTCTAAATCAAGATGGTCCCCACTCCCTTCCCCCATGATTCAGAGCCAAACCTCGGCTCTTCCAATCATCGTGCCGAAGACGCACCACCTCCTCTCCGCATTCTCCCCACCTTCGAGCCTGATCTCGTCTCCACACCTGTCGACGACTCCCCCGCACCTCGTCCTCGACCCCTCCCGGTCACCGCCGAAAATCACGTCCGCCTCCTCATCGAATTCTCCGCCGTCACCATCATCATCGCCGCTCTCCACGCTGCCTCCGGCCTCCTGATCCCCATCGCCGTCGCCTTCTTTCTCGCCGTCCTCAGCTACCCCGTCCTACGCTGGCTCCACCGCCGCATGCCCCTCGCCCTGGCCCTGCCACTCACCTTCGCCGCCATCGTCAGCACCGTCGCCGGCTTCATCTTCCTAACGCTCCATCTCGGAAGTGAACTCCAAAAAGACCTCCCCAAATACCTCACCGGCCTCGAAACCTGGGTCAAATCGACCGCTACCTACCTCGAATCCCATGGCGTCGTCGGCGCCACTCAAGCCGTCGCCAGATTCGACCTCCGCTCCGGCATTGAACTCGCCTCCCAACAAGACATTCTCCCCCGCCTGTTGAAAATCGCCGGCTCCACCGTCGAAGCCGCCACCACTGGCATCGGCTCCACCGTCATCACCCTCGTCGTCATGTTCTTTCTCTTGCTCGAAGCCCCCAGCTTCCGCACCCGCATCGGACACATGCACACCGCCGGCGGCCCGGATCTCCGCCCTCTCCTCCGCACAGCCGCCAATGTCCAACGCTACCTCGGCGTCAAAACCCTAATGAGCCTCATCACCGGAGTCCTCGCCGCCATCCTCTGCATCCTGGCCGATCTCCAATATCCCGTCTTGTGGGGCCTGCTCGCCTTCATCCTCAACTACATCCCCGCCATCGGCTCCGCCTCCGCCGGCGCTCCCGCCGTCCTCGAAGCCCTCGTCACCCATGGCGGATCCACCGCCATCGTCGTCGCCATCGGCTACGCCCTCATCAACTTCTCCTGCGACAGCCTCATCCAACCCGTCCTACTCGGCCGCAGCTTTGGTCTCTCCATCTTCGCCATCATCTTGAGCACCCTCTTCTGGGGTTGGCTCTGGGGCCCGTTCGGCCTCTTCCTCGCCTTGCCCATCACCCTCCTTTTGAAAGACCTTCTCTCCGCCTCCGACCGCCGTTGGATCGCCAAAGCCATGGAAGGCGATTCCCTTGGCTAGCGGGCAAATCTAAACTTGCCTTAGCAAAGCAAATCAGGGTTACATCTTCCGATGTCCCACTCCCCCGCGCGCACCCCCTGGTATCGAATCCTCTACGTCCAGGTGCTCATCGCCGTCGCAGTCGGCATCGCCCTCGGCTACTTCTTCCCGGATCAAGCCAAAGCCCTCAAACCTCTCGGCGACGGCTTCATCAAACTCATCAAAATGATGATCGCCCCCATCATCTTTTGCACCGTCGTCCACGGAGTCGCCTCCATGGGCGACATGAAAAAACTCGGTCGTGTCGGTGGCAAAACCCTCCTCTACTTCGAAGTCGTCTCCACCCTTGCCCTCGCCATCGGTCTCCTCGTCGTCAACCTCCTCAAACCCGGCGCTGGCTTCCACGTCAACGTCGCCGACCTCAGCGCCACCGCCGTCCAGTCCGCTCACGAGTTCGAAGGCAAGGCCCACACCCTCAGCACCGTCGACTTCCTCCTCAACATCATCCCCAACAGCTTCGTCGGCGCCTTCACCAGTGGCGACCTCCTCCAAGTGCTCTTCATCGCCCTCATCACCGCCTTCGCCATCACCGGCCTCGGCGAACGCGGCCTTCCCGTCCTTCATGTCATCGACCGCACCTGCACTGTTTTCTTCAGCATCATGAGCATCTTCGTCAAAGCCGCCCCCTTCGGTGCCCTTGGCGCCATGGCCTTCACCATCGGCAGCTATGGCATCGGCTCATTGCAAAAACTCCTTTCCCTCATGCTCGGTTTCTACGTCACTGCCGCTCTCTTCGTCATCATCGTCCTCGGCGGCATAGCCCGCTGGTGCGGCTTCTCGATCTTCAGCTTCCTCCGCTACATCAAAGAAGAAATCCTCCTAGTTCTCGGCACCAGTTCCTCCGAGACCGCCCTCCCGCTCATGATCCAAAAACTGCGCGCACTCGGCTGCGCTCCCTCCACCGTCGGTCTCGTCGTTCCCACCGGCTACAGTTTCAACCTCGACGGCACCAACATCTACATGGCCATGGCCGCCGTCTTCCTCGCCCAAGCCACCGACACCCCCCTCGATCTCTCCCAACAAATCAGCCTCATGCTCGTCGCCATGATCACCTCCAAAGGCGCCAGCGGCGTCACCGGCGCCGGCTTCATCACCCTCGCCGCTACCCTCGCCGTCGTCCCCGGCATCCCCGTCGAATCCCTCGCCCTCCTCGTCGGGATCGACCGCTTCATGAGCGAATGTCGCGCCATCACCAACCTCATCGGCAACGGCGTCGCCACCGTCGCCATCAGCCGCTGGGAAGGCGAAGTCACCCCCGAAATCCTCAACGCCAACCTCCACCCGCCAGCCGACCTACCTCCCCCCAGCCTCTCCTGACCCAAACCGCCTGCGCCTCAGCCCCAAACTCACTAGTCCCACTCCCAACAAAACCACCCGTCCAGGTTCCGGCACCGCAAACGCCGTGAACCGCGCTCCCGCCACAAACAGATCACTGTCCAGCGAGAACACCGTCACCATCAGATCCTCTTCCGCCTCCGCTTCACTCAAAGCCGAAAATCGACCCGGCCCAGGAGGTCCAGCCACCAGGTTCGGCACCCACGTGAACGCTAGCCAAGTGTAAGTCACCGCCTCAATCCCAGGCACAAGCACGGTGGCCGCCGCCTCCGAAGTGCCAACCAAAACAAACGCCCCCCGGTTCGCCGCCAGCCCAAGCGTGATCGCCTCCTCCGATCGCACCAAAAACTCAAAGACTCCCGATCCCTGAAACCCGCTCCCGAGAGCAATCCCACCCGCATTGCTCAATTCATGCCCAGGCTCCAACACCACCGAGACCTGCCCCTCGTCCCCCACAAACCGCGTCATCGGTGAGGAACTATTCCACCACGAGTTCGTTCCCGAATTCACCTGCGCCCCCACCTCCACCCCTCCCGCATGATGATCAGCCTTCCAAAGCAAAGTCGCAGCCTGCAACGGACCACTCATGAGCCCATACCCAAGGACCCATTTTAAGAGATAACGAGGGAAAAACTTCATGCAGTAGACAGATCAATCAAATACAAATCTCGGAATTGATTATATTCTCAAAAGATAAAATATAAACAGGCTGTATCAATTAATTTTTATCATTTATTTGCTGTAGCTTACCTTATTCACACTTGAAATTTACATTTTTTACATCTATATTGAATTTCCATATAGAAAGACTAAAAACTTTTGCCTCCTTTCGTCTCCAGTTCCCCATCCCTTTTCCTCTCGGTCCACCGCCGGTTGTTGCTCATCTGCACCTTCATCCTCACCCTGAGCCCCACCTCCCACGCCACCGAGCACCTCCTCACCCTCCCTGGTATCGGCATCACCGCCTACGACTCCGATCTGGTCGGTTTCGGCATCGTCGCCCAAAACGTTGACCTCGCCGTCATCGACCCCAGCCTCGCCGGCATCAAAGTCACCGTCACCACCTCCTCCAACCTGCCCACCTCCCAAGCCCGCGCATGGAGCAGTTCCGTGCAACCGAACCCCGCCGTCTCCCGAGGCCCCACCACCTGGACCTTCACCTTTTCCCAGGCTGTCCAAGGCCTCTGGACCGCTCAAAATCAAACCTTCAACTCCGGTGAAGTCACCTCATTCACCGGCGCAGGCTCCCTCACTCCCTCCAAACTCACCGGCTGGCAACCCGGCATCACCACCACCGCCAACTCCGTTCAAAACCTCACCCCCACTTCCACCACCCAAAACTTCAGCTACGGCGGCGGCAATAGCACCTCCTGGTCCTACACCCACAACGATACCATCGGCTCCTTCAGTGGCCAAGCCATCCAGTTCCGCCTCAGCCACGCCCCCGAACCCGCCCGCCCCCTCCTTCTCCTCCTCGGCACCTGCCTCTCTCTTCTCCGACGCAAACGCCCTCGCCCAGCCTCACTCCGCTGACCGCACCGCATCCAGCGTCATCTGCCAGCGCTCCTCTCCTCGGAACCAGTTCCGCTGAATCCGCATCACCACATCCCAAGGGGCCTTCGGTAGATTCCCAATCGGCGCATTGAACCACGTCGCCGACTGCTCCGCCCCGTTCTGCCTCAACTGCAGCCGCAAGTGCTTCTCCTTCATCACCCTCGCCGGCAACTTCGGCATCACGCCACGCACCAAAAACACCGGCTCCGAATTCTGCTGCCCAAACGGTTCCATCAACCGGTAATGCTCATAAAACTCCGCCGTCAAATCCCGGAACTCCAACTCCAAATCAATGTCCAGCACCGGCCTCACCATCTCCCCCTCAAACGCCCTACGTGCCGACGCCTCAAACGCTTCTCGAAATACCTCCAACTTCTCCTCCTCCAAAGAAATCCCCGCCGCCATCGCATGCCCTCCCCCTCGCACCAAATACTCTCGACACTCCCCGATCGCCTCCACCAGTGAAAACCCCGGCACACTCCGACCACTCCCCTTCCCCATCCCCGACTCATCAATCGCTACCAAAATCGTCGGCCGATGAAACATCCGCGAAATGCGCGATGCCACAATCCCAATCACCCCCGGATGCCAAGCCCGCGACCCAATCACAATCGCCGCCCGCTTCTCCACTTCCCGCAAATCCCCCAACGCCGCCACCGCCTCCTCAAAAACCTTCAACTCCACCCCTTGCCGATCCTTGTTATGCCCGTCCAACAACTCCGCAAACATCATCGCCTCATCACGATCCTCAGACAGCAACAAATTCAAAGCCGTAAACGCCGTGTCCAACCGCCCCGCCGCATTCAACCTCGGACTCAGCCGATACCCCACATGATGCGTCTGCACAAATCCATCCACCCCCGCAATCTGTTTCAACGCGCACAACCCCACCCGAGGCGTCTCCGCCAGTGCCTCCAAACCGCGCCGAACCAGCAACCGATTCTCCCCCACCAACGGCACCAAATCCGCCACGGTCCCCAGCGCCACCAGATCCAGGCACGTCTTCAAATCAAACCCCGGCACCATCCGCGTCTTCAGCATCGCATGCGCCACCTTAAAGGCTAACCCCACCGTGCAAAAGTAGTGATACCCATCCCCCAACTGCGGATTCACCAACGCCAAGCAATCCGGCTTTCCATCCGGAGACAGCTGATGGTGATCGATGATCACACAATCCACCCCCTGCTCCTTCAGCCACGCCACCTCTGCCAGCGAGGTCGTGCCACAGTCCATCGCCACCACCAAGTCCGGCTTCCCAAAATCCTCAAACGCATGCGCCAAACCGTCCAAGCTCAAGCCATACCCCTCCGCCAATCGATGCGGCATGAATGGATGACTCACCAGCCCATAAGCCTTCAACGTCAAATGCAGCAAACTCATCGACGTCACCCCATCCACGTCGTAGTCCCCGTACAGCACCACCCTCTCGTTGCCGTCCACCGCCTTCAACAAACGCTCCACTAAAGCTCGCATCTCAGGCAACTCAAAGGGATCCCCTAAGGCACTCAATCTCGGCACCAAAAAGTCCCTCACCCCCTCCGGCTCCACCCCTCTCATCGCCAGCAGCTCAGCGATCATCCGCGGCAGCCCCGTTTGCCTCAAACGCGCCGCCTGCTCCCCCGCCTCACCCCGCACTTGCCAGCGCGGTGGGTGAGGAGCAATCGGGATGTCGGTAGGCAGCATGATCGAATGTGGACAAATGAAAGTCCCCTCTGTATGCAACAGAGCCGTATCGTAGTCAAAGATTCACTGCGACACTCCAGCCACTCTCATGCCAACTCCTCCTTCCTCTCCAAGCCAATCACGCCCGCCCGCCAGCCAGGCGGGCCGCTGGTGGCTCGCCGCCATGGGTCTCTTCCTCGCTCTCGCCGGCATGACCTTCACCTGGGTGCTCTGGCGCGCCTACACCCGAGCCGAAGAAACCCGCGCCTGGACTGAAACCCCCTGCACCATCACCACCAGCACCATCCGCAGCGAACGCCCCTCCCCCAACTCCAACGTCGCTCATCGCATCGACATCCGTTACCTCTACCAATTCAACGGACAACCATACACCGGCACCCGCATCAAGCGCGTCGACGGCGCCACCACCCACGACGAACGCGCCCAAGCCACCCTCACCACTTATCCCATCGGCCTTCAAACCGTCTGCTACGTCAACCCCGCCGACCCCACCTTCGCCATCCTCAAACACGGCACCCGCGCCGCCCTCTACAGCATCTGGTTCCCGCTTCTCTTCGTCGTCGGCGGCCTCGGCATCGCCTGGGCCGCCATACGCCGAAAATCCCCTTCCCCTGTTCACTCGCCCGGCGCCTTGTAACCCCCAGGAATCGCGAACTTGGCCTCGTCCACCGTCCCTTCTTTCAAACTCACCAACCGCGTCTCAAACTTCAGCCCCTGCTGTTCATACTCGGTCTTGATCGCAATCCCCGGCAACGGCGCCTGCTCTGGGGCATTCGCCGCCGCCATTTTCGAAATCACTTTCAGCTCCTCCTTCAGTTTCTGGTAACCCGGATAATTCTCCGTCAGCCACATCTTCACCACCATCCCCATGTTCTCACTCAGATACAGCTCACAGTTGTAACCGTCCACCATCTCCTTCTTGCCCGTCGCCGTGACCTTCGTCCCCCCACCCGCTTTGTCCGCCCCCGGCGACGGAGCCAACGCGGCCAGCTCCTTCGTGTTCGTCCTGATGATCATCTTTTGCTCATGCACCAGCGTGATCATCTCACCGCTCGCCGTATCCATCACTACCGATGAAGTGGTGTCATTGTCAGATCGAATCTTGCCGCCCTTAATGCACATGGTCGTAATCATCGGCGTCTTGGCGGCACCGACAAAGGTATGCTGCACCAACGTGACATCCGCCACGGCAGAACCCGTCAAAACAATCGCGAGACTCAAAGAGAGAAGTGTTTTCATAGAGGCCCTCAGTTTCGTCCATCCGCTCCATTCGACCATCGGACCATGGTCCTACGACTAAAGTCGGATAACTCCAAACAGGACGCATCAGCGGCGTCACGGCTTCCCAAAAAGCAAATCCACCTTGTCCGAAAACCTCGCCGTAAACACCACGCCCGATCCGCAAACTTGCTTGGCAAGCCCCTTCGACCCCGAGCCCGACGCATCCAAGTGATTCTTGCCCATGCTCAAGCTCAAAATCGGCATTGGCACCGGCCTTTCAATCAACTCACCCTTGCGCACCGCTACCTCTGGCCTCCACAAACTCGCATTCGCATGATTCAAATAACCTCTCAGCAACGCCTGATTTTGACTCGACCCGCAACCCACCAACGAAACCAGCACCGCATAGTCCCCTGAACCACCCACATCCAATCGCTGAATCGATCCAATACGGGCCGCCCCACCACCCACAACAAAATCTCCCTCACGGAACAGCAGCGTAGTCGTTCCTCCCGCACTTCTCCAAACCCCGACATCATTGGCAGACGTGACCCCTGGCCCAGCAACTTGAGCCGTGAAAACACAAACATCCGAGTCCGTCACAAACGCACTCAAAAAGCGACTGTATTTAACTCCCGCCGACAGACCATGCGCCGCATCAAGCCGCACCGCTACCGCTGTGGTGGAGTAGCCCGATCCCCCGGCAATCGGTTGTTGCTTCCAAATACCCGAACTCACCCCGCTCGCCCCCCCGGTCAAGGTCGCCCGAAACACCACCGTGCCCGCACCAACGCTTTCACTCACAAACGTTCCGAATTGGCCCGTTCCGGCTCCATGCGCCAAAGCACCCTTTCTCGCCACCGTTCGGCTGTTGCTCATCCCCAAGCTCTTCGCAAACAAACCTCCATTGCTCACCGTCGGCGCACCTTGCAAAGCAGCGGAAAACACCAACTGCGATGGACCCACCGCCGTTCGCGGCGTGATCTGCCCATACATCAGCCCCATCTCCGGACTAGCAATCGATTCCCTCACTTCATCCACCAGACTCGCTGTCCGCCTCGCAATCCGCGAGTCATTCCCAGCCGTCACACCTCCAACGCCCACCTTGTAACTCATATTCAAAAGCGCGATCCCCTGCGCCGTCGGACACGCCAACACCTCAAACAACCGAGAGATTGCTTCCGTCGTTCCATTGCCGGCAACGAGGTCACCCTCCCCTAGACTTCGATAGACCACGCTTCCCGTATCCACAAATACGTTCACCGCCGTCTTCCCCACATACCTCGCCTGAAAAAGCCCTGTCGTCGTCTGGGAAAAAAGCACCTTGCTCGGCGCTTGCAGTTTCTTCCCCGAATCCAGATCCCCCTCTCGAATCACCAAATCCATCGCCCCTGCGCCATTGGACCAAACCCCCGCATTGTTACTCGTCGTGACGCCACTCCCACTGATCGTCGCCGTATGCATCGCCTTTCCATTGACCGACACCGCCGCCTCACCAAACCCCGAGAACACCGGACCACTCAACCCGGAGGCCGCCGTCTTGGTCGAAGCCAAAACCCACCCGGCACTCCACCCTCTCGCCAACCCGGTCACCCGATGCACACGACCCACCGCAGCCGATCCACCAATCGCTTGCCGATCATTAGCCACCATCGTTGCCCCCCAGACACTCACAGCGCTCCCCAAAACATTCGTCTTACCCGGTGCCGTATTCAGCAACTCCTCCATGCTACCCAGCCGCGCGTCATACAGCCAAACCGAACCCAAGGCTCCGATCACCAACCGACTGTTCGACACCGACAGCACGTTCCCAAAGCGACATCCATTCGCAAGAATCCAAGGCGCCTCGATCCTCTTGATCAGTTGGTAACTCTTTGCGTCGTAAACATAAACACATCCCACGTCGCTCCTGCCGTTGGTGTCCGCTTTCGGCGATCCCACAAAAATGAAGTCGCTGGAGATGGCGACCGCGCTGCCATATTCATCTCCATCCGCCACATCCGCAGGAACCACATCCGTGCTCACCGCACCACCCGGAACCATCCTCGAAAACGTTACCATCCCACAATTCATCTTCCCCCCAACGTCTCTGTTCGGCGATCCCACCACGAACTGCGCCCCTAAAAGCCCCATCACAGTGCCATAACCACAGAACTCTTGGCCAATCACCGGATTGAAAAACGTTCTCGTTTGTCCGTCCACACATGACATGCATCTGATGATTCCTTGAAACGCAAATTGATCGAACACCGGATTCTCCGCCACCCATCCGGTCGGCATTCCCACCAAAAGAGTGTCCCCATCCACCGCAAGGCTTCCAATACTCCCTGAGTTAATCGACTGCCCCTGATCAAAAGCCTGTGACCACACCCTCGCCCCGGTCGCCAACTCATACGCATGGACACGACTCGCCGCCTCCACAATGAAAACCCGACTCCCATTCACCGCCACCAATCCACCAAATGCCCCACTCACCATTGGCTTCGGTGAACGCAATCGGCGCAGATACTTGCCCGTCACCGCACTAAACACCTGCACCTCTCCCGCCGCCGTAGTCCCACCGTAGGTCGCACTCGGCACTCCAACCACAATGTAGCTTTCAGTCACTGCGACCGCTTGTTTGCTACCCGAAACTGACGCGGTTCCCGACGGAAACACCAACTCTGACGGCAAGCCCACCATGGCATGGATAGCCCCCGTCTGAATCCAATACAAACCCAACGCAAGCCCGAGAAGATGTCGTTTCATAAGCAATAGCGGAACCTGCTCCGCACATGCTGACTCTCCCCCATCATTCTCTCCCAACCAATCCGCCTATAGTCCTAGGACTTTAGGCGGAGACGCCCCCCAAGTTCTCCCTCACTGTCCGCCAAAGCTGATCGCCTTTTTTCACCGGAAACATAAGGGCAACTGCAACATCCTGTTCGTGGATGGCAGACCTCCTTCGGATTCTCAACACACTTCCTGATCCCCTTTCCACTCCAGCCCCTGGCCTGCAGTTCGTCACGGGAGAGTACGGAAAGATTCATCGGATGCGTTCGGGTCAAAAATGGACGCCGCCGACCTCAGCATCAGCTCAAAGATCCAGCGACACCCCGATACTGCCACCCCATCGCTACACCGACAATCCGACTAAAGACCTAGTCTGATCGATTCCACAAACCCGCACTCAAGCGTTCAGGCCCAGGATCGGTTGAGCATCGATTCAGATATGCTCGCCCAAGGTCAGACTCGCCAGGTCATCTGCATTCGAATCAAAAACCGGCAACACAACCGTAAACGTCGTTCCTTGTCCCGCCGCAGAAACCAGCGAAATACTGCCCCCATGAAACTCAACACACCGTTTCACAATCACCAATCCCAACCCCGTCCCCGGAATGTCCCCCACATTTGAAGCTCGATT
>CANETF010000015.1 GCA_947440575.1 Verrucomicrobiaceae bacterium | reverse complement strand
GCCTGAGTGGATTCAGGCTTGGGAGTTGGGATCGGATCAATGTCGGGCCAAGAGGTGGTTTTTTGGGCTGCAAAAGGCTCGGGTTCGGGTTGTTCCAGGACGACGGGGATTTCTGGAATGATGGCAGTCTCCGATTCGACTTCGGGTTCGGGATCGATGATGAAGCGAGGGGACTTGGGGGGAGCGATTGGTTCGGGTTCGGGGGTCGGGGCGGGTTCAGGCTGGGCAACGGTTTGTGGGGGGAGCGTTTTGGGCTCATCCACGACTGGGGCAGGGGTGGGTTCCGTTTTGGCGACGGGTTCGGGGGCGGCCGGGGCACCGCCGAGGAGGTCGAAGCTGCTGAAGCCGCCGACGGAGGGGGTTGAATCGGTGGGAGCGAAGGGATCGAAAGCTTTGGCGCCAAAGGAGAAGGAGGCGGGGAGGGGTGAAGCGGGCGGTTGAGCTGGCGCTTCGGTTGGGACGGCGGCCGGGGTGGGAGCGGGTGCGGCTGCGAACAAGCTGCTGATGTCGACCTTGGGTTGGATTGGGGTTGGGGCGGCGGCAGGTGGGGCGGCTTCGGTGAAGAGGGCAGGTGGGGGTGCGGCGTCTTCTGGTAGAGGAGCGGGAGCGATGAATGAGGCAGCTGGAGCGGGGGCCTCGGGGACGTTGGCGAAGGGGTTGCCGGGTTCGACTTTGAAAAGGGGTGCGGCGGGGGCGGCGGATTCGGGTTGGGGAGGGGTTGTGAAGAGGGGGGCGGCGCCGAAGAGGCTTGGAGAGTTTGGGGGCGATTCAGCGGGCAGGCTGAAGGGGTTGGCGGCGGCGGGAAGGGGTTCGGGGGCGGCCGCGAACGGGTTGAGAGGCTCGGCTTTGGAGCTGGGCTCAGCGGGCGCGACGTTGAAGGGGTTGGCGAGGGTTTGAGGAGCCTCGACAGGGACGGTGAAAGGAGAGGGGGCGCCGGAGTCGGAGGGGGGAGCCGCAGGGGTGACCCGCATGGGGGTGACCATGGTTGGGGTGGCTGCTGCTGCAGGTGATGCGGCGGCGGCCGCGGGTTTCATGGTGGTGGAGGCGGCAGGGGAGAGATGGCTGAGTGAAACGTCAATTTGATGTCCGCGTCGGGCGGAGTTCAGGACGTTGCGGAAGCCGATGTCGGTGATGGCGTCAACGATGGTGCCCAGGTCGAGGCTGGGTGAGGGCATTTCTTGGAGTTCAGCGATGATGCCACCGTTGAATTGGGCGCTGATCCAGGAAGGGACCATGCCGGGGTCGAAGCCGAGGGCGTCGGCGCTTTGGCCTTGGAGCAGGGCGGCGACTGAGGCGGTGGCGGCACCGGTGAGTTTTCCGGGTGCGGCGGGAGCGGGGAAGGGGGCGGCTGAAGGAATGGATTGGAGGAGGGATGGGGGGGCTGCCTTTTCGGGTTCAGGCGGAGCGCTGAAGGCAGCGAAAGGTGAGGGAGGGGCCGAAGCGGCAGGTTCTGGGGCAGCGGGGGTGCTTGCGAATGGGGATTCGGGGGCAGCGCTGAACAATGAGGGCATGACCGGAGGCTGCGAAGGAGCGGAGAAGGGTGAGGTAGGCGCTGACATTGCGCCGAAGGGCGAGGGGGGTGGGCTTGCCAGAGCGGGGGCTGAGGCGGCGATATCTAAGAAGGGGGGTGGAGGGAGGGAGCTGGCAGGGGGTTGTGAGGGGTCGCGCCGAGGAGGGAGGACCGTCGACGCCAGGGGGGATGGAGCGGGTTCCGCGAGGGAGAAGGCGGAAGGTGGGGCGGGCGGCTCGGGCTGGATGAGGCTTTGGAAAGGGGAAGCGGGGCCAGATGGAGTTGAGGGAGCGGCACTAAACAAGGAGCTGAAGGGGCTTGCTGGAGCGGCTTCGGGCTGAGCGGTGGCGGGCATGGCTCCGGAAATCAGGGCGGGCAGCTTGGCGGCTGGCAGGCGGACCATGCGGGTATCGTCGGGAGAGACGGGGGTTTGGAAGATGCCGGGGCAGACGCGATAGACTTCGAAGAGCGGAACGGCGAGTTGACCGGAGGAGAGGGCGTGGCTGAGGATTTGAGGTGAGATCTGGACGGGCTGGTCTTGAGGGATGGCTGTGGCGCGGGCCAATTCTTGCGGAATTTGGGGGAGCACGTCAGCGACGGTCAAGGCAACGTTTGCGGATGCTGAAGGTGAGGAGAAGGGGGATTGACCGGGGTCGAAAGCGAGGGGTTCGTTGTTGCTATCATCATTGCCCAGAGTTCGGAACAGGGGGCCGCCGAAAGGAGATGGCGCGGGCGGGAATCCACTCGGGGTCATAGGCGTAGGGGGCTGCTGGGGGCTGTTGATGTGAGTTGGGACGGCATTGAGAGTCGGAGCAGCATGAACCGCGCCGACATTTTGCGGTTCGCTTTTGTTGAACATGCTGCGGAGGGAGAAACTCATGAGAAATGCCGGGGTAAAGACTCCAATCGAGGCACTAAATGGAACTACTTACCAGAATCTATAGAATTAATTGTAAATATCCAGCACAATTAGTTAGTGATGTTAAATATTCACTAAGTCTTATTCAACTGAATTCTTTCCGGTTTGTCTCATTTTGGCTTGATGGGTTGAAAGCGGGACGGGAAAACACGCCGAGATTGATCTCCAAGGCAGCTGAGGATCCGTGTGGTGGCTCCCGAATCATCGGCTTCATGTTCTTACGAAATGCACGATTCCGGGAAACTGAAGGTAAGAGGAGCCTTTCCGATTTGAGAGAGTGTGGACGGGTTGGAGGTGGTCCGAGGTTGGGAGCTTGACTGGAGGTTCAATGCGCTAAAGGGGGGTGGACAAAGTCGGGAGAATGTGACAGCGTTTTGGGCGGACGGTAACGGGTTTCAGAGTTGAGGCGCGTTCCCTGCCGCATTATCCATTCTTCTTGCTTTGCCCACCCTGCCTTCAGCCCCAATCGTTGAGGTCAATGACGCTGACTGGACCCCTGAGTTTGGAGGTCAGTTTGTAGCGGCTTTTCGTTGCATGCAGTTGTCGCGGCAGGTGGAGGAGAAGTTGGGGAGTTTGTATCGATCCGGGGGGCGGATTGTGGGTGGGGTTTATTTGGGGAAGGGGCAGGAGGCGTTCAGTGCGGCGCTGGGGGTGCAGTTGGTGGAGGGGAAGGATGTGTATGGGCCGTTGATTCGGGATCAGGCGGGGAGGATTGCTTTTGGGGAGCCGTTGCTGGATTGTTTTCGGACGTATTTGGGAACGGCGACGGGGCCGATGAGAGGTCGCGACGGGAACATTCATCGGGGTCGGCCGAAGGAGGGGATGCTGGCGATGATCAGTCACCTAGGGGCGCTGGTGTCGGTGGTGACGGGGGTGTTGTTTGCGCGGCGGTTGAGGGGGAGCCTGGGGGACACCGTGGGGGCGACGTCGATTGGGGACGGGGGGACGTCGACCGGGGCGTTTCATGAGGGGATGAATTTGGCGGCGGTGGAGAAGCTGCCGTTGATTGTGAGTGTGGCGAACAATCAGTTTGCGTATTCGACGCCGAACAGTCGGCAGTTTGCGTGTGAGGATTTGTTGTTGAGGGCGGAGGGTTACGGGGTGCAGGGGTGGTCGGTGACAGGGACGGATTTGGCATCGTGTTTGAAGGGGTTTCGGGCGGCGGTGGCGGCAGCGAGGAGTGGGGGTGGTCCGCAGATGGTGGTGGGGCGGATGTTGCGGCTGGGGGGGCACGGGGAGCATGACGATGCGTCGTATGTGCCGGAGGAGGCGCGGTTTTCGCATTTGGGGCAGGACTGTTTGATGGTGGCTGAGAAGACGTTGGCGGCGCGGGGGTTGGCGAGTGCTGAGGTGGTGAGGGGTTGGGAGCAGGAGGGACGAAAACTGATTGATGCGGCGATTGCGCAGGCGGGGCGGGAGCCTTTGCCAGATCCGTATCGGGAACGCTGGGATGCCTTGTCGACATCTCATTTGGTGGAGGGGCGATCTGAATAAATGAGTCTGACTTATCTTGAGGCGATCCGAGAGGCGCAGTATGAGGCGTTGAGGCAGAATCCGGATGTGTTTCTGTATGGGCAGGACATTGGTGCGTTTGGCGGGGCGTTTAAGGCGACCAAGGGATTGGCGAGGGAGTTTCCCGGGCGGGTGTTTGATGCGCCGATCAGTGAGGATGCGATGGTGGGGTTGGCAGTGGGGGCGGCAATCGAGGGAGCGAGGCCGATTTTGGAGATGCAGTTTGCGGATTTTTCGTCGGTGGGGTTCAACCAGATCGTGAATCAGGCGGGGACGCAGTATTGGCGGACGGATGTGCCGTGTCCGATTACGATTCGGTTGCCGTCAGGAGGCACGCCGGGGAGCGGACCGTTTCACAGTCAGTCGATGGAGTCGATTTATGCGCACTATCCGGGGCTGGTGATTGTGACGCCGGCGACGGTGGAAGATGCCTATTGGATGCTGCTGGACAGTGTGGAACTGAACGATCCGGTGATGTTCTGCGAGCACAAGTTTTTGTATTATCACCTGAAGGCGGACTCGCTGGGGGAGCGTTCGTTGCCGATTGGGAAGGCGAGGATTGCGAGGCCGGGAAGGCATGCGACGGTGGTGACTTACAGTGCGATGCTGCATGAAGCGTTGAAGTCGGCGGAGGAACTACAATTGGATGGGTATCAGATTGAGGTGGTGGATTTGCGGAGTGTGAAGCCGATGGACACGGATACGATTTTGGCGTCGGTGGCGCGGACGGGGAGGCTTTTGGCGGTGGGAGAGTCGTTTCCCTGGGGAGGGGTGACGGCGGAGATTGTGGCGCGGGTTTCAGCGGAGGCGTTTCATTTGCTGGATGCGCCGCCGATGCGACTGAACTCGAAGGACACGCCGATCCCGTATCATCCCAATCTTTGGAAATCCCACCGGCCGACGGTGACAACCATCTCTGATGCCGTGCGTCGTTTGTTGCGGTATTGACAATCGCCTGACGTGACTGGACCACTTTGCTCTCATGCCCACTATTCCGATACTGATGCCCCAACTTGGCGAGTCGATTGCCGAGGCGACTGTGGTGCGCATTTTGATTGAACCTGGACAGTCGATGGAGGCGGGTGCGGATTTGTTTGAGGTGGAGACGAACAAAGCGACGATGACGGTGGGAGCGCCGTGCGCGGGGGTGGTGAGTCAGTTGATTTGCCAGGTGAATTCGAGCTATGCGGTGGGGGCGTGTTTGGGGTCGCTGGAGGTGTCTGAGGAGGATGCGAATGCGATGGGATTTCGCGATGACATGCCGCCGCTGACGAATGTGCCGGCGAGTTCGGACACGATCAGTTCGGGGGATGTGGTGCATTTTCAGTTCAACGAGGAAGATGCGATTTTAGATCGGCAACCGACGGTGGAACCGGTGGTGGGAGGATTGCCGGTGCCGGCGGGTGCGACAGGGGCGTCTTATATTTCGCCGAGGTTGCGGGCGCGGATGTTGGAGTTGGGATTGAACGCTTCGGATTTGGCGGGAGTGGCTGGGACGGGTGCGGGTGGGCGGGTGACGGTGGAGGATTTTGAGATTTTCCTGCGGGGCATCGAGCAACATCGGATGACGCCGGCGTCGCCGATGCGGATTGCGGTGGCGGATTCGATGCGGCGGAGTTGGACGCGGCCGTTGGCGACGGTGGGGAGTCCTGTGATCATGGATGCGCTGCTGGCGCACCGGAAGGCGACGAATCCGAAGCCGGGTCCGGCGTTGTATGCCATTCGGGCGCTGGCGCTGGCGTTGGCAGAGAACACGGCGGTGGCGGGTCGGTTGATTGGGAGCCGGATTGTGCATCCGCGGGCGATTGACATTGGGTTTGCGGTGGAGGTGGATGACGGGGTTTTGGTGCCGGTGCTGCGGGAGGTGGACAAGACGCCGCTGTCGCAAATGGTGGCGAATTACAACAAGCTGGTGGAGCAGGCCAGGACGCGGAGGTTATCGGCGGATTCGAGTCGGCCTGGGATTGCGACGGTGACGAATTTTGGGACGTTTGGGATTGTGTGGGCGACGCCGATTCCGTTGCCGGAGCAAAACTTGGTGTTGGGATTGGGAGCGGGGCGGAAGTCGCCTTTTTGGAGTGATGAGGTGAAGCAGTTTGTGCCGATGGTGGAGGCGGAGTTGACGTTGAGTTTTGATCACCGGGTGCTGGATGGCGGGGGAGCGGGGCGGTTGCTGGCGCGGGTGGCGGAGTTGCTGCAGAAGCCGGAGTTGCTTTAGTCGCAAATACAGTTCCACCGATTTTTAGTCCCAACGAGACTTTCTAATCGCTGCCTTCGGGGAGGACGTCGACGGCGACTTGGAGGGATTGTTCGCCGGAGCCGATGGTGACGCCGCGGAGGGGGCTGACGTCGGCGAAATCGCGGCCCCAGGCGACGGTGACGTAGCGGTCGCTGGGGAGGACGTTGTTGGTGGGATCGGCGTCGATCCAGCCGAATTGCTCACCGCAGAAGACGGAGACCCAGGCGTGGGAGGCGTCGGCGCCGATGAGGCGTTCCTGGCCGGGCGGGGGGCGGGTTTCGAGGTAGCCGCTGACGTAGCGGGCGGGGAGGCCGAGGGAGCGCAGGCAGGCGATCATGACCTGGGCGAAGTCCTGGCAGACGCCGCGACGTTGTTCGAGGACTTTGGTGACGGGGGTAGCGATGTCGGTGGCTTTTGGATCGAAGAGGAAGTCGTGATTGATGCGGCGGTTGAGGTCGGAGACGCCGTCGAGGATGGGGCGACCGGCGGGGAAGGAGGGGCGGGCGTAGTCGGCGAAGGCGGGGCCGGTGGGGACGAGGGAGGAGGGGTAGGTGAGTTCGGAGGCGGAGTAGATGCTTTGTTTGAGCGAGGTGGCGCAGGAGTCGCGCAGGCTTTCCCAGGTGGGGGTGCGGAGGGGGTCGACGGGGTCGGGATTATTGACTTCGACGAGGCTGCGGGAGATGACTTCCAGTTTGGAGTGGGCGCCGGCGATTTCGAAGTAGAGAGTGGTGTTGCCGAAGTAGTCCATGCGCGTGGCGCGTTCGACGGGTTCGGGGCGGATGTGGATCTCATGCCAGGGGCACTCCTGGCCGGGGAGGGCTCTGGGGGCCAGGCGTGCCAGGTAATGGCAGACGGTGACGGGGCTCTCGTAGGTGTACGTGGTGCGATGGATGATGCGGTAGCGCACGGTCGGATGGGGGTGGTGCGTGGGAGCGCCAGAGTAGCAGTGAGCAGGGGTCATGCCAAGGCTGGCGGGCCGGGCTTGGCATGACCTTTAGGGTCTGTGAAAGAGGTGGTGAGGGCGAACGGAGTTAGCGAACAGGGCCTTCTTTGGAGGCGATGTAGGCTTTGGCTTCGGCGGGGGAGATGAAGCCGTCACCGTTGGTGTCCGCTTCCTTCATGATGTCACCCCAGCCTTTGTTGGCGCGACCCCAGGCGAGGGCTTCTGCGAGGGAGACGAAGCCGTCTTTGTTGGTGTCGCGTTTGTTGAACATGGCGCGCTGTTCGGCGTCGTTGTCGGGCCACCATTCGGTGGGGGAGAGTTTGCCGTCTTTGTTGGCGTCGCGGGCGTCGAAGATGTTGTGGACGACGAAGTCACTGACTTCTTCACGGGAGAGTTTGCCGTCTTTGTTGAGATCGGCCTTGGCGAAGCGGGCTTCGAAGGAGTCTTCTTCAATGGAGGGGGTGGACTGGCAGGCGCTGAGGAGGACGATCGGGGCGAGGAGGAGGGCGAGGCGGTGCATGGTTTCGGAGAGGTGTGATGTTTTAGACGGAATGCGGGTGCAGGGTAGTGGTGGAGCCATGGAATTCAAGGCAGAGTTGGGGATGCGGCAAGGGTTGTGAGGGCTTAGTGGACCGGACCCAGAAAAGACGGGAGATTGGCGATGTTGAGTTGGGTGAGGGCGGAGGAGGCGATGGGGGAGATGGCGCCATCGGTGATGAGGCTGATCGAACGGACGGGGCCATCGGGGGAGATGAGGGCAATGAATTCGTCGGCGCGGGATTTGACGGTGGCGGACCATTGGATGAGATCGGCGGCGACGGCAATCACGAGAGTGCCTTTGGAGTCGAGGGCGCAGAGGATGCCGTGGTCCTTGCGGAAGGCGACGAGGGGATTGGTGTCTTGGTGGTACTTTTTGTAGAGGAGGGCCAGTTGAACGAAGTAGCGTGCGTCGTGCTCGGTCTGGGATTGAGCGGCTTGATTGACAAGGAAGGAGGGGTTGATGCGGATGTCCTTGAGGCTGTGGGTGAGGAGGGTTTCCTGCCAGGGCGAGAACCAAGGGTTGTTCAGCAAAGCGTTGATGTCTTCGGGGGACACTTTGAGGGAAGCGAGTTCGGTGCGGTTTTGGATTTGAAGTTCTTCCGGGGTGGACTCGACGAGGGCACGTTGGAGGGTTTGATTGATGCCGATGACCTGGAGCGCTGCGCCAGCCCCTCCGTCGATGGCGGTGCCGGCCAGGTTGACGACCAGAGCTCCGCCAGCCATGGCTCGAGCGGCGAGTTGGAGTTCGTTTTGCAGGATGGCATCGGTGGTGTAGGGGCTGACGCCGAGGCGGATGGCGAGTTCTGCTTTTTTTCGGGTGACTCCAAGGATGGATTGAAGTTTGGCACCGTTATCGCCCTGATTTTGTCCGGCGTTTTGAACGGCGTTGGAGATGCGTCCGAAGAAGCGGGAAGCGCCTTGAGGGATTCGTTTGACGGTGTTGACGGGGTCTTTGACGAGTCCGACGACACTATCGAGCTTTTCTTCCCCGGCTTTACGAAGGGCCTTGGTGAACTCCTCCGACTTGTTCATTTGGCGAAGCTGGAAGATGGCGTTGATCTCACGAATGCGGGCGGCGAGAGACTGGGTGCCGATGACTGTTTCGACGTCGTCCGAGGTTTGAAGGCGGTAGCTGATTTGGAGTCCGTCGGCGTAGGCGAGAGACTGGACATCATAGGAGGGGCCCGACATCAGGGGTTGGGGGACGTATGAGGCAGCCTGCACTGGCCCTGAAAGTTCAAAATCGGGCAGGGATTGAGCGATGCTGGCAGAGGTGAATAACAGGGTCAGGCAGGAGGCAACAGGGAGCTTCATGGATGAATGGATGGTAAAGTACAGATCGTGAGAAGTGCCGAGGAGTCGGCAGTCGGGCCATTCTTACAGAAGTTGGCGGGAGGTAAAGTGCGAGTCGCTGCCTTGAGGGGAATCGATGACGATGTTGGGCAGAGAGGAGGCGTTTAGCGGATGCTGCGGGTGGCGTGGCTGAAGAAGCGCTCGGTGACGGTGTCGGAGAGGGAGTCGAGGCCTTTGTCGAGGGTTTCGCAGAGGCGGGTGTGATTTTCGAGCAGGAGTTGGGGTTGCTCGGCGAGTTTGGAGAGGGGGAAGGCGAGGAGATGGGAGTGGAGATCGTCGGTGATGCTGCGTTCGGCGCCGGTGGAGTCCATGTTGCGATCTTCGGGCAAGTGACGGACAAGTTGGCCGAGTTTTTTGAGTTGGTAGCCGATGGAGCGGGGGTTGGTTTCTTCCATCAGGAGGAGGTGGATGGCGGGGGCGAGGGCGGGGCGGGCGAAGTGGAATCGCCGATAGGTCATGGTGCTGTCGAAGATTTCGAGGAGAGGGGGGAGGACGGAGTCGTCTCGGGCGCCGATGGTGACGGCGGAGCTGAGGAGGGCGGCGCAGTGGGAGGCACGTTCGAGGCGGCGACCAAGTTCGAGGAAGCGCCAGCCGTGGCCGCGGGTGACGTTTTCGAGGTGCATGCCGCCGAAGGCGGCGAGGTCGAGGATGAGGGTGTCGAGGGTGGCGTGGGCGTTGGTGGAGAGGAAGGCGCCGGCGGGGAGGCGGGCGTCGCGCTCCATGCGGTGGATGAGGCGCCAGGTGTCGTCTGAGAGTCGATCGCGGGCGGAGGCGGCGTTGAAGCGGATGCGGGAGAGGAGGTCGGGGAGGCTGCCGGGGCGGGAGGAGTCCCGCATGAGGTCGGGGAGGTGGTCGAGGAGGCGGGTGGCGGTGGGGGGGATGAGTTTGGTGGAGGTGAGGAGGGCGAGGCAGGCGGAGTCTTCGCGGGTTTGGACGTCGGAGCGTTCGCCCATGACGCGGTTGAGGGAGGCGCGGAGGAGGCGGACGGTTTGTTCGAGGCGTTCGGCGTAGCGGCCGAGCCAGAAGAGGTGGTCGGCGGCGCGGCTGGGGACGCCGCTGGGGGGGCGTGCGGGGCGGATGATGGCGGGCGCGGGTGCGGGAGGAGGAGGGGATTGGAGGGGGTCGGGTGAGACGACCCAGGTGTCTTTGCTGATGCCGCCGGAGCGCATGGTGACGACCCAGCGATCGGGTTCGGGGCTGACGCGGGAGAGGCCGCCGGGGAGGAAGTTGTATTGGTTGTTGCTGACGGCGAGGCCCAGGGAGCGCCAGACGAGGGAGCGGGGCTGGACTTTGCCTTGGGAAAGGGTGGGGGCGGTGGAGAGGGTGAGGCGCTCCTGGGCGATCCAGTCCTGGGGGGCGGCGCGGAGGCGGTCGAGCATCTGGGCGAGTTCGGCGCGGCTGAGGTGGTCGAGGAAGATGGGGTCGCGAGCGCCACGGGCGAAGGCGGGTTTGAGGACCCAGCGGGTGGGGGCGTCGAGGACGCGTTGGAGTTCGCGCTGCTGGCCGCACCACCAGGTGGGGACGGAGCCGATGAGGAGGTTTTCGCCGAGGAGTTTGCGGCAGATGCCGGGGAGGAAGGGGTTCAGTGCGGGGGTTTCGACGAGGCTGGTGCCGAGGCCGTTGACGAGGGCGACGCTGCCGGAGCGCCAGGCTTCGGTGAGGCCGGGGATGCCGAGTTCGCGGTCGCCCCTCATTTCGAGGGGGTCAGAGTCGATGTCGTCGATGTGGCGGAGGATGACGTCGACGCGTTTGAGGCCTTCGAGGGTTTTGAGCCAGAGGCGGCGATCACGGACGGTGAGGTCGGCGCATTCGACAAGGGGGAAGCCGAGGTGGCGGGCTTTGAAGGCGTGCTCGAAGTAGGTTTCGTAGCGGGGGCCCGGGGTGAGCATGAGGATGCCGGCGTCACCGCGGCGAGCGAGGGGGGAGAGGCCGCGGAGGGTTTCCCTCATGAGGTCGAAGTAGTCGGTGATGCGGCGGACATGAGAGGTGTGGAATTCCTCCTGGAAGACCTGGCCGAGGATGGTGCGATTTTCGAGGGTGTAGCCGTGGGAAGCGGGGCTTTGGGTGCGGTCGGCGAGGACGATCCAGGCGCCGGCGGGATTGCGGACGAGGTCGCAGCCGTAGACGTTGAGGAAGCGACCACCGGGGGGATTGACGCCGCAGACGGGGCGGAGGAAGCCGGGGTTGGAGTAGACGAGCTGGGGCGGGAGGAGGTTTTCTTTGATGAGTCGCTGGGGGCCGTAGATGTCCTGAAGGACGGCTTCGAGGACGCGAATGCGCTGGGAGAGGGCAGTGGAGACGGTCTGGAAATCGGCGTTGGAGACGAGGAAGGGGAGGACGTCGAGCATCCAGGGGCGGCTGGTGCCGAGGGTGTCGTCGAAGACGTTGTAGGTGACGCCGTGGTCGTAGAGGAGGCGCTGGATGGTGTCGGCGCGGCTGGTGAGGTCGGAGGGGGAGCACTGCTCGAGGAAGCTGGCGAAGGTGCGCCAGTGGGGGCGCACGGTGCCGTCCGGGAACATCATTTCGTCGAAGACGCCCGGGGTGGGGAGATAGGGTCCTTTCACCGCGAGGGTCGGGCTGGAGCCCTGGCTCGGGGATGGGGACTGAGATTGGGATTGAGACATGAGTCCTGGGAGGGAGCAAGAGACGAGAGGTCGGGCGGCCCCGAGTCTTGAATTCGTCCCAGATGATGCTGGTATCAAGATCAATGCCAAGGGGCAATTGGAAATTCGTGATTGAGCATGGGATACGTGGTGGGAGGGGTTTGGGGCGCGGTGAGGGACAACAAATTGCTGGCTAGTTTGACGGGGCTGCCTAGGGTCGGCGATGCCTTTTCAAACCCTCGGACTGCAACTGCCCATTCTTCAAGCGATTCAGGAGGCGGGGTATACTGAACCGACGCCGATTCAGGCGGCGGCGATTCCGCCGATTGTGGCAGGGCAGGATGTGATTGGGATTGCGCAGACGGGGACGGGGAAGACGGCGGCTTTTACGCTGCCGATTTTGTCGCAGTTGGCGGCGAATCCGAGTGGGGAGGGGCAGCGGCGGGTGACGAAGGTGCTGGTGCTGGCGCCGACGCGGGAGTTGGTGGCGCAGATTGAGGAGAATGTGGCGGCGTATGCCAAGCATTTGCCGCTGCGGGTGGCGCGGATTTTTGGTGGGGTGGGAGAGAAGCCGCAGAAAGAGGCGCTGAGGGCGGGGGCGGATATTGTGATCGCGACGCCGGGGAGGTTGCTGGATTTGATGGGACAGGGGTTTGGAGACTTCCGGCAGTTGAAGCACTTGGTGCTGGATGAGGCGGACCGGATGCTGGACATGGGTTTTTTGCCGGCGATCAAGCGGGTGGTGAAGGCGCTGCCGACGGTGCGGCAGACGCTTTTGTTTTCGGCGACGTTGTCGAAAGAGATCGAGGAGTTGACGCATGCGTTTCAGCGGTCGCCGAAGATTGTGCAGATTGGGCGGCGGTCGAACCCGGCGGAGACGGTGACGCAGATGGTCTATGAGGTGCCGAAGCATTTGAAGTTGAATTTGCTGAGCCATTTGCTGGGGGATGAGACACTGAACATGGTGCTGGTGTTTTCGCGGACGAAGCACGGGGCGGACAAGATTGCGCGGAAGCTGGAGACGACGGGGGTGAAGTGCGCGACATTGCATGCGAACCGGTCGCAGAATCAGCGGTTGCGAGCGTTGGCGGACTTCAAGTCGGGGGCGGTGCGGGTGCTGGTGGCGACGGACATTGCGGCGCGGGGGATCGATGTGGATGGGATTTCACACGTGGTGAATTTTGATTTTCCGATGCACGCGGAGGACTATGTGCACCGGATTGGGCGGACGGGGCGGGCGCAGGCGATTGGGGATGCGATCAGTTTTGTGAGCGAGGACGATCACGGGGCGCTGCGAAGTTTGGAGCGATTTATTGGACGTGGTTTGGTGCGGAAGACGGCGGAAGGATTTGATTACAATGGGAAGCCGATGCCCGGGCCTGTTGAGAGGGAGCCGCGGTATGTGGATCCGAGGGCGCGGCGGCCGAGTGGTGGTGGTGGTGGTGGACGCGGTCGTGGCGGCCAGGGTGGCGGCGGTGGGGGAGGCGGGCGGAGTTCTGAGGGGCAAGACCGGAGAAGTGGGCCGCCCCGGGGTCGGTAAGGGATTAGTGGCTCGTGTTGTACTCGCTTTAGAAAAAGATGGTGGCGCGGAGACCGCTGCCGACAGCCATTTGGTTGGAGTCGAATGCGGGGCCTACGACTTCGAGGTCGCTGCCGATCCCGCCGAGAGGGGAAGAGGCCATTGTCGCCGATACCGACGATGATGGTTTGCTATTCGAGATAGTGTTAGAGCTGGAAGCTGACATTGTTGCCGGTTTTAAGGTTGGTGGGCAGGAGAAACTCGCCGCGATCAGATTCACTCAAAGAGGCGGCGGTAAGCGTTGCCAGTGCTGCCCAACCGCTATGGAGGACTGAGGTTCATTCCGACGGAGGTCATCCACATGAAGACAGCGACGGGGAGCAAAGACCGTCGTCACTGTATCATTTCAAATCCACCTTCACCGTCCCGATCTTACCGTCGAACTTGAACGGACGGCGTTCGGCGTAATCGCGTGAGACGAGTGAGCCGAGGTCCACGCCGAAATCGAGGGTCTCACTGGCGGTGAAGAGGGCGGGTACCGTCATCTTGGTGCTGGTGCGGGCGACTTCCTTGCCATCGACGCTGAGCACGATGTCGGCGGGTGAGCCGGGCTTGGGTGCCTTGAGCGTGGTGTCCACGGTGATGGTGTGCTTGCCGGGCGCGATCTTCTCCGCTGACTTGGCGAGCGAGCGATAAACGATCATGAGGTTGTATTCAAAATGCAGGTAGCCCTTGTCCATGAAGCAGGTGAGACCGCCGCCGGAGCCCCCCAGCGCGTAGAGCACGCCGCTGGCGTTCTCGCCGACTTCGACATCCATGGTGACGGTGTTGCTCTTCTTGCCAAGGCCGGGCGCGGTGAACTCGGGCATGCGAGTGGTGCTGCCATCGAAGGTCCAGCTTTTGTAGGGTGAGGCCAGCGCGTCTTCCGGGTGGAGGCGGAGCCAGATGCCCGCGCCTATGGGAAAGGCTTTGTTTTTCTCCGCTTCGACGAGGAAGAGTTTCTTCATCTCCTCCAGTTTCTCGGGGTTCTTCGCGGCGATGTCGTTGGCTTGTGAGAAATCCTTCGTGAGATCATAGAGTTCCCACACGTCCTTCGCCGAGTCCCAGTCGCCGAGTCCCTCCTGCGCATTCACCCACGGTATGAGCGGACCAAAGGTGCAGGCATACCAGCCATCCTTGAAGTAACCGCGACTGCCGTTGTTGTCGAAATACTGTCCGGGCTTGTTCGCGGGCGCGCTGACTTCTTTGAACGATGCCGCCATGCTCACGCCATCCATCGGATCCTGCGCGAAACCGTTGACGGACTTCGGCTGCTTGATGCCGATCACGTCATAGAGCGTCGGGGCGATGTCGTTGACGTGATAGAACTGCGAGCGCGGATTCTTGTCGGCTTTGATCTTCTTCGGCCACGAGACGACGAGCGGATTGCGCGTGCCGCCGAAGTGCGAGGCGACGAGCTTGGTGTGGTGAAATGGCGTGCTGCCGGCCCATGCCCATCCGGAGTGATACATGTTGTCGGTGAGCGGTCCGCCGAGCGCGTCGAGACCGCCGAGTTCCTGCAGCGCCTTGATCTGCTGATCGATTGTATTGGGAATCTGGTTTTGCGCGAGCAGCTCACTGATGGAACCCTGCTGACCTTCGGACGAGGAGCCGTTGTCGCCCCAGATGTAGAAGATGATCGTGTTGTCGCGCACGCCCATCTCTTCCATTCCGGCAATGAGCTTGCCGACCTGCGCATCGGTGTGCTCGACAAAACCGGCGAAGAGTTCCAACAGGCGAAGTTGAAACGGACGCTCGGATTCCGGAATGCTGTCCCACGCGGGCATCGTCGAGTGACGCGGCGTCAGTTCGGTGCTCGCAGGAATCCAGCCGAGCGCTTTCTGGCGGGTGAAGATTTCCTCGCGGAGTTTGTCCCAGCCCTGATCAAATTTGCCTTTGTATTTCTGCGCCCATTCCTTGGCAACGTGATGCGGCCCGTGCGCGGCACCAGGTGCCCAATACATGAAAAACGGTTTGTCCGGCGCAAAGGCGCGACGCTTTTTCAACCACGCGAGTCCCTTGTCCGCCATGTCTTCAGTGAGGTGATACTTCTCATCGTGCGGCGGCTCGATGGCGGTGGTGTTTTCGATGAGACGTGGTTCCCACTGCGAGGTCTCGCCCGCGAGGAAGCCGTAGAAATAATCGAAACCGTAGCTCGTGGGCCAGTAAGTGAACGGCCCCATCGCCGTCGTCTGGTCGGCTGGTGTGTTGTGCCATTTGCCGAAGGCGGAGGTCGTATAGCCGTAGTTCCGCAGCACTTCCGCGATCGTCGCCGAAGTCTTCGGCATCACGCCGGTGTAGCCATCCCAATCCACCGCGCGCTCCGCGATGGTGCCACTGCCGACGCGCTGATGATTGCGCCCGGTGAGCAACGCCGCGCGCGTCGGCGAGCATATGGCTGTAGTGTGAAAGCGATTGTAGCAAATGCCCTCGTCACGCAGCTTTGAAAGCGTCGGCGTGTGAGCGAATCCGCCAAACGTATCCGGCGTGCCGAAGCCCACGTCATCAATGAGCACGATCAGCACATTCGGTGCTCCAGCAGGCAGATGGTTTTCCTCCACGCGGCGCTTGTGAATCGCGTCTTGCAATCGCGGCTCGGCTTTGCTCGCGGAGGGAGCGGATGGAAACGGCAGCACCGAACCGTCATCCGGTGTGGCGGAAAAAGCGGTGATGGTGAGGCCGCACAGTGCGACGACGAGGGCGAGTTTCGTTTTCATGGTGGTGGCTTGAACAGGAGAGAACAGAGGAAACGGAGAGGCTGAGAGAGGGGAGTCTTTCCTCGAATCTCTGTTTCCTCCTGTTGAAATCTCATTCATCGGTTTGCTCCAGGCAGGATCAGGCGATGGACGCCGTCAGTTAATTTCATTTCGTGGAAATTGATCAACAGGCCCACAGGGATGTCGAGCAGCTTCATGTAGCTTAGCAGTTGTGCCTTGTGAATCGGTAGAACTTGTTGAACCGCCTTCACCTCGACCAAGACACATCCTTCGACCAACAAGTCGAACCGAAGCGGCTCTTCGCGGGTGAACCCCTTGTAGTTGATCTGAACAATCTTCTGGCTGACACAGCCGAGTTTCCGCAGTTCCAGTTCCTTTTGCAGACACCATTCATAGATGGACTCGATCAACCCCGGACCCTTGTCGCGATGCACCTCAATCGCCCCGCCGATGATGGATTCGGTCAGGCCAGAGGCTTTTTCGAACAAGGGGTGCATGGTGGGTGGAAGAGGATTTTGAACAGGAGGGAACAGAGAAGACGGAGTTTCAGGTTTGATCTCTGTTAGCTCCGTTTCCTCCTGTTGGATTCATTTCTTCAAATACTTGATCGTCGTCGCGCCGATGGTGCCGTTGAAGGCGAAAGGGGCTTGGTCGAAGTAGTCGAGCGAGACGGGCGAATCCAAGTCGGTGCCGATGTCGAAGGTGGCATTCGAGGTGAAGTGGAGCGACATCGCGGCGGGCACTCGGCCTTGCGCGACTTCTTTGCCGTTCACTTTGAGCATGACGTCCATCGGGCCGCCAATTTTCGCGGCGAGCTTGGACTCCACTTCCACCTTCACTTTGCCAAGCGGCAGTTTTTCCTTGGATTTAAGCTTGGTGCGCTGGACCTCGAAAAGGTTGAACTCGTAGCAGAGGAAGCCGTCCTTCACATAGCAAGTGATGCCACCGGAAAAACCGGCAAGCGCATAGAGCACGCCGTTCGCATCGGCGGGTACATCCACCTCCATCGTCACGAGGCTGTCCACCTTGCCAAGCTTCGGCGCAGCGGACTCAGGCATGCGGGTGATGGGGGAATCAAAAGCCCACTCGGTGAGAGTGGAGGCTGGTGCGTCCTCGGGATGGAACAGCGCGGTGGACCACAAGCCGCCGCCGATGGGCAGATTCTTGTTCTTCGTGGATTCGACCAGGAAGAGCAGCTTCATCTCTTCGAGCTTCTTCGGATTCGTGGCGGCGAGGTCGTTCGCCTGACTCCAGTCTTCGTCGATGTGGTAGAGTTCCCACTTGTCCGTCAGCGGCGACCATTCCTTGACGCCTTTTGGTATCCCGCCGACCCATGGTTCACGCGGGCCGGGGGCGCTGGCGAACCAACCGTCGTGATAGATGCCGCGACTGGCCATGATGTCGAAGAACTGTGTCTTCCGTGTGGCCGGTGCCTTCGCATCGCTGAACGCGTAGGCCATACTAACCCCGTCGAACGAATCCTGCTCGAACCCATTCACGACTTTCGGCGGTGTGATTTTGGTCAGCTCATAGATCGTCGGCACGATGTCGATGACGTGATGGAACTGAGGTCGCGCGGTCGGATCGGCCTTGATGCGCTTTGGCCACGAGACGGCCAAGGGCTGACGGATGCCGCCGAAGTAGGAACCCATGAGCTTGGTGCCCTGGTAGGGTGTGCTGCCTGCCCACGCCCAAGCGGCGTGATACATGTTGTCAGTCTTTGGACCCCCGAGAGCATCGAGGCCACCGAGTTCCTTCAGCGCATCGAGATGCTGTGTGATCTTGGTCGGGATGCCGTTCTGCGCGAGCTGCTCGCTGATGGTTCCATAGAGACCTTCGGACGAAGAGCCGTTGTCGCCCCAGATGTAGAAGATGAGCGTGTTGTCGAGTTTGCCCTGCTTCTCGATTTCATCAATCACACGACCGGCGTTGTAGTCAGCGTGTTCGGTGAAGCCGGCGAAGACTTCCATCAGGCGGCGCTGGAACGGCTTCTCTTCCTCGGGAATGGAATCCCATGAAGCCATCGAAGCCGGGCGCGGTGTGAGTTTGGCATTCTGCGGAATCCAATTCTTCGCCTTGGCCTTCGCGAAGACGCGCTCGCGATACTTGTCCCAACCGTCGTCAAACTTGCCCTTGTACTTGTCCGCCCACTCCTTCATCACCTGATGCGGCCCATGCGATGCTCCGGGTGCCCAATACATCAAGAACGGTTTGTCAGGCGCGTAGGCTTTCTGTTCGCGCAGCCAGGTGATGGCGTCCGTCGCGATGTCATCGGTGAGGTGGTAGCCTTTGGGCAGGTGAGTGGTCACCGCGGTGGTGTTGCGCGTCAGCGTCGGCTCATACTGCGAGGCCTCGCCCGCGAGGAAGCCGTAGAAATACTCGAAGCCGTAGCCAATCGGCCAATACTCGAACGGCCCTTTGTTCGTGATCTGCTCCTCCGGGGTGTTGTGCCACTTGCCCCAGCACCCGGTGTTGTAGCCATAGTTCTTGAGCACTTCGGCAACTGTCGCGGAGGACTTCGGGATGACGCCGCTGAATCCGTCGAAGTCATTGGCAATCGCCGCGATCTGGCCATTGCCAACCCGCGTGTGATTGCGTCCGCAAAGCAGCGCGGCCCGCGTGGGCGAGCACATGGCTGTGGAGTGGAAACGATTGAACGACACGCCCATCTTCGCCACGCGATCCAGCGTTGGCGTGTTGATCTCGCCCCCGTAAGTCGAAGGCGTGGCTGGTCCCACATCGTCCATCAGGATGATGAGAATGTTCGGTGCACCTTCCTCCAGCCTTTTCGGTTCCACGCGCTTCTTGTAAGTCGAGTCCTGGATCGTTAATCCCGGCGTGGACCCGGACGGCGCTGGAGGAAACGGTAGAATGGATCCATCAACAGTTTGAGCCACCGAGGCTGCAGGAGTGAACCACCCGCAAAGGGTAATGGCGAGAAGGGTAAGTTTGATTTTCATGAGAGCGATGTGTCTGCGGGGTTGTCGAGATCAATGCATTGGGAAGAGCGCGGTGAAGGTGAAGCTGACGCTCCACTCGTTCAGGCCATCGCGATCAATGAGGTTGTATTGCGGATTCACGGCGAGGCGTACGGGCAGGCCGCCAAATTTGGTGACCTTGCCGACTTGAAAACCGACAGGCGCGCTGAGCCATTGGCTGGCCTTCCAGTCATAGCTGAACTGCAAATCACCTGCGCTGATGGCCCAGCCATGTCCGAGTTGGTAGGCGATGACGGGCTGTATCTGGCTGATCGATGTGTCTCCCGCGAAAAGGTTCTGACTGAACAGACCGATCTGAAGTTTCTTGCCTGCCTTTGCCACGAAGCCTACTGCGGGACCGATGGCAAATTCGTCGGGCAGATCACCCGTGGTATCGAAGTTCATCAGCGGGCCAAAACCCCAGCGGCCCCAGCTTTGATTGAACATGAAAAGATCAAACACGCTGATGGGCCCAAAACCTTCCTGACCGCGACCGCCGAGCTGGTAGGGCACCGTGAGGCGGAAGATGTTCGGATGATCGAGGAACTCGAACGGAATGGCGGGACGAAACGTGAGCGACCATGAGTCATCCGGCAGTCCATGTCCGTCACCATAGAATCCGCCCGTGTAGTTTCCGATGAAGTTCAGGGCCATCAGCGATGCCGTGGGATCGGTGGCCCGAGTGGAGAGATCCTCACCGGATTTCGCACCGCTCGAAGCAGCGCTTGGCTTAGTGAATTCGGCCTTTGGCCCGTCTGCTGCGCGCGAGGACGTAACGGGAAGCAGGATCGCCAAAGCGACTATGGCGAAAGGGTAACGGGTGAGAAGCAGCTTCACGGAATACAGGAGATGTCATTTAGGTTGGATCAGACCGCTCTGCGATCTCAAAACTTCACGATGACCTTGAGCCAGATGTAATCGCCTTCGAGGCGTCTGCGGGTTTCCATCTCGTGCAGCCATTTCACTTCGGCGATCACATCGTGCCCGCCAATTTTGGTCGAATAGGAGAGCACCGGGCCGAGGCCAGCCGTGCGGCCTTCGAAGCCACCAAAGGTCGCGCCGGAGCCACTGTCTCCGGTGACCTGCTCATACCAGAAGCCGTTGACGCCGACACCTGCGAGTCCGCCTGCAATCGGGAAATGCTGAGCGAGCGTGCCGTCGAGGTGGAATTGATTACCCGACTTGTAGTTCGTGTCGTCGTTCTCGGTGTTGAATGACATGCCGGTGAAGAGCGATGCTTCAATGCCGTTTTTCTTGCCTAGATACATGAGCGCAAGCGTTGGCTCGAAGGTCCAGTAGTTCTTGCCGGGGTTTGCCAGGCGGCCCACTTCATAGTCGCCTGTCGGTGCGTAGGCCCCGATGCGGAAGTTGGCGCTGAAGTCGTCCGTGACTTTGTAATTCAACATCAGCGGCATCAGAACGATGTCGCCCAACCCATTGACGCTGTCCGAGCGACGAACCGTGACAGGAATGCCGCGAGGCAAGGTAGCATCGACATCCGCGCTGACATCCATCCAAACCCACGGCACGGTGGCGCTCATGGCATAGGACCACTTATCGCCGAGATCGAGCGGCGGACGCCAGAGGACCGTCAGGCCTGATGCGAAGGAGTTGGCGTCCACATTACCGGCTCGCAGACCGGCGAAAGGAATCGTCAGATCCTTGGAAAAGGTCCCTTCATAGTAGAGGGCATTCAGCCGAGTGATGAAAGTCTCGCCCGCAGGAACGCTGTCCATGAAGGATGACATGGAGCCCGGGAGATAGTGTCCTGATCCGCCTTCTTCCGCGCGAAGTGCGAAGGTTGATAGCGCGAGAAGGGAGAATGCTGCGTGTTTGAGTTTCATGGTTGGCAGTGGATTTGAAATTTAGAACTGGACCGTGCGATATTGAGTGACGCCGCCGACCATGACGGGTTGATAGTAGAGGCCATTAAAAAGGTAATAGGTGCCGCCATTCACGACGGTAATCGATGCCCCGGGAGGAAGCATGGGAACGATGACGCCGATGGGTGGCGCGACGACGACATAGCCCGATGGGGCCGGCTGGTAATAGACACCGCCGTAGTAGGCATAGGGCGACCGGCCGACGTAAACCGTTGAGTAGCCGCGTGGAGGTGACGCAATGGCTGCGCCAATGACCGCTCCTGTGACCATGCCTGCTGCTAGGCCCACTCCAAAACCGTGGCGATGCCGGTCGATGTCGATGTCCACATGACGGTGAGAGTTGATATTGACGTTTCGGTTGATGTTCACATTCCGATTGCCGCCGACGTTGACGTTTCGGTTGACGTTACGATTCACGTTCACACTGCGGTGCACACGCGGACCTGCCATCCCCGGAACGGTGGTGGAGATGAGGGCCAAGACGGTGAGGCAGGCGATCGGTTGGCTGATGTGCTGGAGGAAGATTTTCATAATGGAGTCGATGGGGAAGTTCTTATTTGGCAGGTTGGGGCGCGGCTGGCGTTTCCTGAGTGGGGACGAGTTCAATTTTGGCCGACCCAGGCGGCGGATCGAAAGCGAAGACGAAGTCAGGCAGTTCCGTGCTGAGGTCCCATTTGTTGAAGAGGGCGATGGCTTGTTGTGAACTGTTCGCGTCCTTCGATTTGATCACTGCTTTGCGCAGCAGTGGCACCGGGCCATCTTCAATCCACGCTTGCCATTCGACCTCATCGTTTTGAAAGGCGACGTGGTGGCAGGAGATGCCGAGGACGGGCTCGATGCCGAGATACTGGCCAGATTTCGCGTTCTTGGCACCGTCACCGAAAGGACGGCTGATCAAGATATCGCTAATTGGGAATTCCACGCCAAAGTCGTCCTCCATTTTGGTAATGGTCTCGTCGATGGTGGCGGGCGCTGCGGTCGTTCCGTAAAACCCTTTCTGTTGATCCAGAAGCGTGAAGTTTTTTCCGTCGTAGTAGAAGCTGCGCTTCGGCACCGTTGTGCGCACATTCAACTGCACATGATCTGGGCGTCTGAGTCGGATATCCAAAATCTTAGTGAACTGTGCCTGCACACCCTCTTCCAGGTCGATGTCGCCCCAGACTTCAGCGGATACCGAGAATTGCTTGGCACCAGCAAGGTGATCCACGGCACGATTCAAAATGGAAATCGCCTGCGGATCGACCTTTGGCTCTTCGGCTGTAGGTTCTTTGTCCGCAGCAAGGATTGATGGATGCACGCCCATGAAGAGGGCGAGGGCGAAGGTGGCAAAGAGCGGTTTGTATCGTTTCATGAGTGTGTTTAAGTGAAAGGTGAAAGCTGGAAGTGTCAGCCTGAAGCTGCAGAAGGCACGAAGCACGCGAAAATTTGCAGTCAATTACCGGGGTGTAGTTTCCCAAAACGATGCTTGCACAGGGAGCGGATTCGGGAAGGCTATTCACTATGCAAAATCGGCAGACTTCGGATGCGGGGGCCATTGCGCCCTCAGGGACTCCGGTCATGTCGTTTGCATTTTCGGATTGCGACGGATTTTCCGAATTGCTGCGGCATGAGGACGCGGAGATCATTCAGACGCGCCCCGGCAAGTTCTCCAACAGTCTGTTGCTTGCGCCTCTCGAGACCACGCAACTCCGCTACGGAGTGCGCACGACACCCTGGATCGCCAACGCTTCGGGATACGCGGGGCAGATCTCCCTGCTGCTTGACCTCCATTACCGGCAGCCTGTGCTTATCAATGGATTTCAAAAAGACGGGGCAAGATCGCTAACGCTTTATGGCGGCACCGCCGAGCACCACTCAGTGGTCGATGAACCTGGCGAATACGCCTTCATCCCGTTCTCAATCGCACAAATCGAGGCAGCGGCGCAGGCCGTGCAAATGTCAGGTCTGCCCGTGCGAAATGGTGACTGTGCTCTTCTCACTCCGGGTTCCACGCATTTCTCGCATCTCTGCCAGACGGTCGAGGCAGTCCGTCGGCTCGCTGAGCAAGACCCTGAAGCGTTTCGCTCTCAAGAGGCTAGATCAAGCATGGAGCGCGCCCTCACCACCGCTCTCTCGCTGGCCCTTGCCTCCTGTGAGAAACCACGCCCGCCCGTCCATGCCGCCGAGCGCGCTCGCATCCTGCGGCGTGCCCGTGAATACCTACGCGACCGTGCGCATCAGCCGGTTTACATGCTGGAGCTTTGCGCGGCGGTGGGCACCCCGGAACGCACTCTGCGTGATGTGTTCCTGCGGCACCTCGGCATGTCGCCCATGCGCTACCTGAAACTACGCCGCCTCAAGGAAGCGAGAGCCATGCTGAAACACCACGACCCCGCCGCCATCAGCGTCAAAGCCGCCGCCCTCGGCACAGGCTTCTGGGATCTCGGCAGATTTGCTGTCGATTACAAATCGCTTTTCGGCGAGTCGCCCAGCGCCACTTTGATGGCGCGGTGATTCTTTCCTGCGTTTTGCTTGTTCGACCTCTTTTTTCGATGGCGAGAGGCCGGATGGTTTTAGCGGGCGGGAAATCTCGAAATAAAATCAAAACCGAAAGTTTGCCCGCAGGCCGGCGATGACGGCGACTTGATTGGAACCGAAGGCGGGGTCGATGACTTGGAGGTCGCTGCCGATGCTGAACCAGGGGGTGACGGCGGTTCCGTTTTTGATTAGGCTATCGGCGCTGAATAGATACGCAGCCGCGGTGAATGTAGCGGCGGCTACGAGAATTGGGATGTGCTTTGATTTCATAGCGGTCACGGGATTTCGGATTTCGGAAATCGGAACTTAAAAGTTGATGCTGATGATTCAGCGTGAACGGTTACATTTGCCGCGTGCTTTAGGCGGGTTGAATGATTTCACCACCCTGTTGATGGTTTGCCGATGGTTTCGCGGGACGATTGCTCCACCATCGGCTGTTAGACCAATTCTCGAAATGCTTGTCACTTTGCCCAGCAGCGGAGCAGCCTCATTGGCCGCGTCAGCCGCTTGTCCGCTATTGATTTAATAGGGGACTGCTCGACTTCCTTGCCACTGAGGCCGCTGCGCTCGCCGGATCAAAATGACCCTCTTTTCGAGAACCGGTCTAGGCTATTTCGGCGCTACCATGAGCTTGATGACGGCTTGTTTGAGCTCACCGGTGAATTTGAAGGGCATCTTCTTGACGTAATCCTCGCAGACCGGAGTGCCGGTGTCTTCGCCGCAGTCGAGGGTTTCATCCAGCGAAAGGCGGAACGGCAGGGTGCGATCGATGCGGGCGGAGCCTACGGACTTGCCGTCCACTTCGATGGTGCCGGTGCCGCCTTTGCCCAAACCGCCGTCATGCTTGTAGTCATAAACGAGGGTGTGTTTGCCGGGGCTGAGCTTCTCATCACTTTTGACATAATAATTGGCAACGCCTGCGAGGTTGTAACAGAAGACCGGTTTGCCTTCGAGAAGATAGAAACCGTAACCCGCAAAACGTCCGCCGTGGGTGAGGATGATGCCCTCGGCTCCGTCTTCGGGAATCACCACTTCCGCCTCGATGCGCCATGATTTGTTCTTGGTGTCGGGTGCGGCACCTTCGGGAATGCGGACGAGTCCGGGGAAATAGGTGAACGTGTCGCGCCCCGCGGTGAGGCTGGGGCGGTTGGTGACGTCGAGGCGTTCGACCTTGCTGTTATCAATCGGCAGCACGTTGTATTTCTCTGCTTCCACCCAGAACAGTTCCTGGAGTTCCTTGAGCTTGGCGGGCTCCTTCGCTGCAAGGTTATTCGACTGGGAGAAGTCTTCGGTGATCTTGTAGAGTTCCCACTGATAATCGAGCACGGCGACATTGCCGCCGGAACTGGACCAGGGCGGGGTCGGTGGTGTGGTGGCGGCGACCCAGCCGTCGTGATAGATCGCACGGTTGCCGAGCATTTCGAAATACTGGGTCTGGCGCTTCGAGGGCGCCTTGGCGTCGTCGAAGGAATAAACCATGCTCACGCCTTCGATGGGCTTCTGGGTGACGCCGTTGATGCTCGTCGGCGCGGGCACGCCGGCAGCTTCGAGGATGGTCGGCATGATATCGATGACGTGATGAAACTGCGAGCGGATGCCGCCCTTGTCCTTGATGCGGTCAGGCCAGGAAATGACGAGGCCGTTGCGGGTGCCGCCGAAGTGGGAAGCGACTTGTTTGGCCCACTGGAAGGGCGTGTCCATGGCGTGCGCCCAGCCGACCGGGTAGTGGTTGAAGGTGTTGGGTCCACCGAGTTCATTCATGCGGCGCATGACTTCCTTGAAGTCCTCGGGGATGGCATTGAAGAAGGTCATTTCGTTGAGCAGGCCTTGAAGGCCGCCTTCGCCGCTCGCGCCATTGTCGCCCTGGATGTAGATGACGAGCGTGTTGTCGAGTTCGCCCTGGGCCTCGATGGCATCGAGTACACGGCCCATCTGGTGATCGCAATGCGCGAGCGCGGCGCAATAGACTTCCATCATGCGGGCATAGACTTTCTTTTGGTCGGCGTTGAGGCTGTCCCATGCGGGGATGCCAGCGGAACGTTCGGTGAGTTTGGCATCCGCAGGGATGAGGCCAGCTGCTTTCTGACGGGCAAAGGTTTCCTCACGCACCTTGTCCCAACCTTGGTCGAACTGGCCTTTGAATTTCTCAATCCATTCTTTCGGCGCGTGGTGCGGCGCATGGGCGGTGCCGGGGGCGTAATAGGCGAGGAAGGGTTTGTTGGGAGCTGTCGCGTGCTGCATGCGGATCCAGTGGATCGTGCGATCGGCCATGTCCTTGTCGAAGAAGTAGTCCTTCGCATCGTGCGGCGGTTCGATCGGTTTGGTGCCTTCGGTGATGGCCGGGTTCCATTGGCTGGTGTCGCCACCGATGAAGCCGTAAAAGTATTCGAAGCCCAATCCGGTGGGCCACAGGTCGAAGGGACCGGCGGCGCTGGATTGCCAATCGGGGACGTTGTGGTTCTTGCCATACCAGGAAGTGTTGTAGCCGTTCTGCTTCAGCACTTCGGCAAATGTGCCGCAACTCTTTGACATCAGGCTGTTGTAGCCGGGGAAGCCGGTGCCTGCTTCCATAATCACGCCCGTGCTGGCACTGTGATGGTTGCGTCCGGAGAGCAGCGCCGCACGGGTGGGGGAGCAAAGCGCGGTGGTGTGGAATTGATTGTAGCGCAGGCCGTTCTTTGCCAGGCGGTCCATGGTCACGGTGGGAATCGGGCCGCCGAAGGTGGAGGAAGCACCGAAGCCCACGTCATCGGTGAGGATGACGAGAACGTTCGGCGCACCCTTCGGCGCTTCCACGGCTTTTGGGAAGTCTTTGACCGAGTCCTTGGTGATGCGGCCGATTTTACCTTTGAAGGGTTGCTCGGGACGGGGCAGAATTTCCTGCGCTTGACTGGGGATGATTGCAAGCCCGAGAGCTATCAGCATGAGTTTGATCTGCGATGTAAGTTTCATGATTTTGAGGTGGGTTTTGTCGGGAGTTTCTTTTTGGAAGTAGGATTATCCAGCCGAGAAATGGGAGTGAATCAATTGGCTGCAGGTGAATTAATAGTAGCCCATACCTCGGTAACTGCGTGCTGGTGCGTAGTAGGGCGTGCCTGTGTAGTAGCTGCGGCGGGCGCGGCCGGCCATGCCACCGGCGGTGCCTCCAATCAGGGCTCCGGCAGCGGCTCCTTCCCAACCCCCGACGGCTCCGCCGATGGCGGCGCCAGCGACACCGCCTCGGCGACGACCACGGACGACTGGGCTGGGATGAGGGGCGACGCAACTAGCGAATTCCAAAGTAGTCAGGGTGACAAGGAGGATGCGGATGGGAGTCTTCATGGCGGGTGAGCTGTGGGGGTGAAGGTTCATTGGGCGGCGGTTTGTTTGTCGAGTTTGGCGGTGTGGGCTTCGGCTTCGGCCTGGTCGATGGAGCCGTCACCATTGGTGTCCACTTCGGCGAATTGCTTCTTCAGGCCGCCTTTTGAAAGGGCAACCTTTTCAGACTCGGCGCAGGTGACTTTTCCGTCGCCGTTGAGATCCCGCTCGGCGAAGACTTTGGCGTCGAATCCGGGTTCGACCTCACGGGCTTCTTCGAGCGTCACGTGGCCATCGCCATTGAGGTCGAAGCGATTGAAGAGCCGGGGGAGGCCGACTTTGTTGACTTCGGTCAGGGACAGTTTGCCGTCTTTGTTGGCATCGGCTTGCAGGAACAAGTCGCGGTCGGTTTCAGGGCTGGCGCAGGAGGACAGCAGAGCCGCGGCGAGCGCGGAGAGGAGGAGGGTGTGTGATTTCATGGGATGATGGATGAGATGGGCGATGTCGCAGAAGGTGTGAATTTTGCCGAGGAGCGCAAGGCTAAAGAGTCGCGAGGTAGCGCTGTCGCTGGTCAAGGAGGAGTGGTGGGGAGGTTGGCGCGGATGCGTTCGGAGAAGTGGGGGTCGTCGGCGGCGGCGAGGGCGGCGGCGTTGATGGAGGAGCGTTCGCGGAGCTCGGGGAAGGGGAGGGTGGTGTCGATGGCGCCGACGCCGTAGAGGTATTGGTCGATGAGGCCGTTGAGGAGGTAGCGGATGTCGAAGCGATCGGTGCGGCCGATGGCTTTGGCGTGGGCGGCGATGTTGATGGTGCAGTTGTTGCTGAGGAGGTGGTAGAACTCGGGCTGGTCGGCGAGGGCGTTGATTTTTTCGAGGTAGGTGAGGAGGAGCAGGCGGATTTTTTCCGGGGTGCTGCTGATGCGGTAGAGGAAGACGCTTTCTTGTCGATGGTTGGTGCGGACTTTGACGATGTCGCGCTCGTCTCCGATGACGTAGATGAGTTCGAACTGTTTGAAGAGGGAAGCGATGGGGGCGAAGCTTTCGCCGATTTCGGGGCGGGTTTCGATGGAGATGCAGAGGGGCGGGGCGTTGTTGAAGTTGAAGCTGACGAAGGTGTGGCCGACGGGTCCGAGCTTCCAGTAGGAGACGAAGAAGTCCATGGATTGGAGATCGGAGAGGGAATAGGTGCGGTCTTCGTAGCGGATGGTGAAGTCGTTGGTGGAGCGGTAGTCGAAGTGGCGGAAGCCGGTGAGGTGGACGAGGTCGCCGTCAAGAGTGGCGCGGGGCATGACGGCGACGTCGGGTCGCCAGGGGCGGTCATGGGAGGGGTGGATGGAGGCCCACCAGACGAGGATGGTTAAAAAGAGGGCGGAGAAGAGGAGGAAGCGGTGTTTGGAACGGGAGCGCCAGAGGAGGTGGAGGCTGAGGGCGAAGACGACGAGGGCGAGCAAGGCGCGGAGGGGGAGCCAAGGGAGATTGGAGTAGTAGACGGCGAAGGAGGCCCAAGCGGCGAGGAGGACGCGGCAGAGGAAGGCGGCGATGGTGACGAGCCAGAAGGCGGGTTTGAGCAGCCAGAGGGGCTTGGGGGTATTTGGTGGGTTGGGGGAGGAGGTCATGGGGTCAGGCGGTGAGTGGCGCGGGATTGGGTGATGGGGCCTCCGGGTTCCGTGGTTGGTGAAAGTGGCATCAGATGGGGTGGAGGCAATGGGGGAGTGAGGGCGCTGCACGCCCTCGGATTGGCCAACTCCGAGGGCGGATCTGGCGAATCTGGGGTGGGGGACGCCTTGAGCAAGCGCGGGGTTGTCTGCGGTCTTTGGCTGAGGGTTGTGCTCAACTGCGCCGCGATTGGTGCGAAATGGGTGTCTTGACGGGTGGGCTCCCTGTAAAGGTCGACAGGGACCGCTGCCATCCTTATGGTCCAAGCATAGAACGAATGCAGGCTCCGCCAACCAGGTCGGGTCTGACTTCCTAAACCGTTCATTCCCACCATGAGAACATCATTCGCCACATTTGGTCTTGCCCTGATATTTGCGGACGCACCCGCCTGGGCACAGAAAGAGTCGTCTGCTGTTCTGCTTGATCGCTCGTCGCTGCCAATCGCTGAACCGGACTACCCGCGCAGCACGGTGCTGGATGCGCGTGAGGCGACGGCTCCGCCAAGGTTTGAGGTAAAAGCGCCGGTGGGTGCTCCCAACGCGCTGATTGTGCTGGTGGACGACATGGGGTTTGGGATGCCGAGCGCTTTTGGCGGTCCGGTTCGGATGCCTTCGGCAGATCGGCTCGCGAGCCAAGGACTGCGCTACAATCAATTCCACACGACTGCGGTCTGCTCACCGACGCGGGTAGCGTTGCTTTCCGGCCGCAATCATCACATGAATAACATGGGGAGCATCACCGAAACCTCGACGGGGTTTCCCGGTAACACGGGGCAGAGGCCCAACAACATCGCGCCGCTTGCGGAGATGGTGCGTTTGAATGGTTACAGCACGGCTTTCTTTGGCAAGAACCACGAGACGGCTCCGTGGGAAGTCAGCGTCTCTGGTCCTACGGACCGATGGCCGACACGGTCGGGCTTCGACAAGTTTTATGGTTTCTTCGGTGGTGAGACCGATCAGTGGAATCCCACGATTTATGACGGCATGGCACGCATTCCCACGCCTCGCACGCCAGGCTACAATTTCATGACTGATATGACCAATCAGGCGATCTCGTGGATGAAGTTCCAAAAGTCGCTCACGCCGGACAAGCCGTTCTTGATGTATTTTGCTCCTGGAGCCACCCATGCACCGCACCATGTGCCTGCGGAATGGATTGCGAAGAACCAGGGGCGCTTTGATGGTGGATGGGACAAACTGCGCGAGGAAACGCTCGCTCGCCAGATTGCTTTGGGCGTGGTGCCTAAGGGCACCAAGCTGGCCAACAAGCCCGATGGCATCAAGGATTGGGACAAGCTGAGTGCTGTCGAACAGAAGCTTTTCTCTCGGCAGATGGAGGTTTATTCCGCCTTTGGAGAATACGCCGACTACGAGATTGGACGTCTGTTTGACGCGATCGGCGAAACCGGCCAGCTCGACAACACGATGATTTTTTACATTCTCGGGGACAACGGGAGCAGTGCCGAGGGGGGGATGAGCGGCATGTTCAGTGAGATGACTTATTTCAACGGTGTGACCGAGACAGTCGAGGACATGATCAAGCACTATAGCGACTGGGGTGGACCGACGACCTATCCGCATATGGCGGCAGGCTGGGCCGTCGCGGGTGATACGCCGTTCATGTGGACCAAGCAGATGGCCTGCAATTACGGGGGCAGTCGCAACGGCCTGATCGTTTCGTGGCCGAAGGGAATCAAGAGCAAAAACGAGGTGCGCTCGCAGTGGCACCATGTCATCGACGTAGCACCCACCGTTCTCGAAGCGGCGAGCCTGCCTGAACCCAAAAGCGTGAATGGAACGGTGCAATCGCCCATTGAAGGCGTCAGCATGGTTTACAGCTTCAACCAGCCTGAGGCGAAGAGCACGCATACGACCCAATACTTTGAGATCTTCGGAAACCGGGCGATCTATCACGAGGGTTGGTTTGCCGGGACGGTCCATCGTGCGCCCTGGGAGAAATTGCCTCGGCAGAAGTTGCAAGATGATCCCTGGGAGCTTTACGACACGAGCAGGGACTTCAGTTTGGTCAACGATCTGGCAAAGACCCATCCTGAGAAGCTCAAGGAATTGCAGGCAATCTTCATGAGAGACGCGAGCAAGTATCGTGCGCTGCCCATCGATGATCGCCTGATGGAGCGGATGGTTGCGTCGTCAGCGGGGCGACCTGACTTGATGGGCGAGCGCACCTCGCTCACGCTTGGGGCGGGCATGGACTCGATGAGCGAGAATGTCTTCATCAACATTAAAAACCGCTCTCTTTCGATCACGGCTGACTTGGAAATTCCCGAGGGCGGGGCAGATGGCGTGATCCTCGCCCAAGGCGGACGGTTTGGGGGGTGGAGCCTGTATCTCAAAAATGGAAAGCCGACCTACTGCTACAACTTCGTCGGGCTGAAGGAATACAAGGTTGCCGCTCCGACCGCGCTGGCGGCTGGCAAGGCTACCGTTCGCATGAACTTCGACTACGACGGGGGTGGGATCGGCAAAGGGGGGCTGGCTACCTTGCTGGTCGACGGCGAAAAAGTCGCCAGTGGCCGGATCGAACAAACTCAAATGGGCATTTTCTCTGCGGATGAAACGGCGGCTGCGGGAGTGGATGATGCTACGCCTGTCACGGCGGACTACAAGGAGCGCGACAACGCGTTTACGGGTAAGCTTGTGAAGGTCACTGTGGACGTGAAGCCAGTTGGAGCTGCCGTGAAAGCGGAGGCGGAGGCTGCGGAACTGGACTTCAAGGCCAAAAAGGCACTATCCCAGTAGATGAGGTTTAGTTAGTAGATGGTGTGAAGCCGGTTGGTGACGGGGCAGCCCCGAAGGGTGTGACGGCGTGTAAAGATAGCGGGTGGGAACTTGCGAGGATAGAGTTGCTGAGGGTGGGGCGTTTTTTGGGTCTTACTTTTTATGCGCGCTGTGTTTTTGATTTTGGGTTTGATGGGTTTGGCTTCGTTTGGGGCTGAGGAGAAGAAGGAGATGCCGATGACTCCGGGCGGGGTGTGGCGGGCGCATGACATGAATCGGCCGAGGCCGCTGGTGGTGACTCCGGCGGGGGTGAGCACGCAGGAGAAGGCGGGGGCGGCGCCGTCGGATGCGGTGGTGTTGTTTGATGGGAAGGATCTTTCGAAGTGGAAGTCGGATCCGAAGAAGGATCAGGCGGGAGGTGACGATAAGCCGACGTGGAAGGTGGAGGGGGGGTACATGGAGGTGGCGCCGAAGACGGCGGGGATTCGGACGAGGGAGAAGTTCAAGGGGGATTGGCAATTGCATTTTGAGTGGGCGACGCCTGTGGAGGTGAAGGGGAATGGGCAGGGGCGGGGGAATAGTGGGTTGTTCATCGGGGGGTTCCCGGAGATTCAGGTGTTGGATTCGTATGAGAATGACACGTATCCGGACGGGCAGGCGGCGGGGCTTTACAGTCAGTATCCGCCGATGGTGAATGCGAGTCGGAAGCCGGGGGAGTGGCAGACGTATGAGGTGCTGTTTGAGCGGTCGAAGGCGGGGCAGAAGGCTCGGTTGACGGTGATTCACAATGGGGTGGTGGTGCACTATTTGCGGGAGTTTGACAGCACGGCGCAGGAGGGGGACATCGCCCTGCAGGATCACCACAATCCGATGCGATTCCGGAACATTTGGATGCGGCCGTTGCGGGTGGATTCGGATAAGGTGGGGACGAAGCCGGAGGTGAAGAAGGAGATCAAAAAGGAGGAGAGGGCGAAGGTGGAGGAGAAGGCGTTGGGGGCGGTGAAGGTGGTGGTGATCAAGACGATGACGGCGCAGATGCGGTATGATTTGGAGGGGTTCACGGTGCGGCCGGGGGAGCGGGTGAAGTTGAGGTTTGAGAACGGGGATGATTTGCCGCACAACATTGTGTTTTGCCAGCCGGGGACGGATACGGTGGCGATGGCGCTGAAGCAGATGGAGAATCCGGAGGCGGCGTTGAAGCGGGAGTGGGTGCCGGAGGATAAGGCGATCTGGCTGAATTCGAAGATGCTGAATCCGCACGAGGAGCAGACGCTTGAGTTTGCGGCGCCGGAGAAGGCGGGGGATTATCCGTTTGTGTGCACGTTTCCGGGGCACGCGCTGTCGATGAAGGGGGTGATGAAGGTGCTGCCGATGGGTGGGGGTTTGAAGGATCTAAGGTTTGCGATGTATCTGGGGGATTGGAGCCAGTTACCGGATTTTAAGACGCTGAAGCCGCATCGGGAGGGGGTGATTGAGGACAATCTGATTCAGATCAAGCTGGATGATTACAAGAATGAGTTTGGGGTGGTGTATACGGGTGGGCTGGAGGTGCCGAGGACGGGGAGCTACCGGTTTTACATTGCGGGGGATGACGGGGTGCGGTTGAAGATTGATGGGAAGATGGTGGTGGAGCATGATGGGATTCATCCGGCGGGGGAGATCAAGGATGGGAGTGTGAAGTTGGATGCGGGGCGGCATGAGTTGCGGTTGGAGTATTTTCAGAAGGCGGGTGAGCTGGCGGTGTTTGCGGCGTGGAAGGGGGCGAGTTTTGATGTGACGCCGCTTTCGGCTTGGAAGCCGGAGGGTTGGGAATCGGGGGCGAAGGCGAAGAAGAAGGCGGATTATCCGCCGATGCCGCTGGTGGTGAAGGAGGAGCCGGTGATTTACCGGAACTTCATTGCTGGGGCGGGGAATCGGGCGATTGCGGTGGGGTATCCGGGCGGGGTGAGTTTAGCGTGGAGTGCGGAGCAGATGAATTTGGCGCTGGTGTGGCGGGGGGCGTTCATTGATGCGTCGATGCACTGGAATAGTCGGGGCGGCGGCTATCAATCGCCGCTAGGTTATGATGCGGTGCAGCCGGGGTATGGGCCGCCGTTTGCGGTGCTATCGGCTCCGGATGCGGTTTGGCCGACGGTGCAGGAGCGGGCGGTGGGGTATGTGTGGAAGGGGTATCGCTTGGATGAGAAGCGGCATCCGGTGTTTCAGTATGAGTGGAACGGGGTGAAGGTGGAGGATCGCTATGAGGTGGCGGATGGGGCGTTGAAGCGGGTGCTGACGTTGTCGGGAGCGGTGCCGGAGGGGACGTTTTTGCGGCTGGGGGCCGGGAAGGTGACGGCGCAGGAGGGCGGGTTTGTGGTGGCGGGGCCGACGCTGAACCTGGGGAAGCTGGCGTTTGAGAATCGCTGTGTGATTCGGGCGAAGGGTGCGGTGGTGGCTGGGGAGAGTTTGGTGGTGCCGGTGACGGGGGCGGGGGTGATTGAGGTGGGGTATTCGTGGGTGAAGTAGTGGGGGCTTGCAGAGATGCCGTTGCCTTTTGGATGGGAAGACGATATGATCTAGGCATGAACGAGATCACGAAGAGGATCGTCACTGATGAAAAGGGCAAGCCGCTGGAAGTGGTGATCGCCTGGGATGTCTATCAAGATTTGGCTGAGCGGATGGGCTGGGATTTGGACGATCGCGATGCTGCTGACGTGCGGGAAGCGATGGGTGACTGGCGAAACGGAAACCGCAGCGCTTTTGTGTCACTGGAAGATTTGAAGTAATGGCGCAGATCGTCCTCAGCAAAAGGCGGGGAAATATTTGAAGCGCATGGATGAGCGCATCAAAGGGCAACTCATCACGAAGTTGGAGGGTCTGGCTAGTGCTCCAGAAGAAGCTGTGGGAGTGAAGCCGATGGAGGGGGAATACGAAGGTTGTCACCGGCTGCGGCATGGTGATCTGCGAGTGATCTACCATTGGGACAAAGAGGTCGATGTCATTGTGGTCCTGGCCATTGGGCCGCGGGGTGATATCTACAAATGAAGCGGTGGGAAACTTGAGGGTTTTAGGCTTTGCGTTTGGCGAGGATTTCCAGGGCGGAGAGGGTGGCGGCGGTGTGGCTTTCGACACCCATTTTTTGGAAGCAGACGCCGAGGTGTTGTTTGGCGGTTTTTTCGCTCATGTCGAGGATGGCGGCGACGTCGCCGTTGCTTTTGCCTTGCGCGACCCAGAGGAGGACTTCGGCTTCGCGGGGGGTGAGGCCGAAGGCGGATTGGAGGGGTTCGTGGGAGGTGAAGTCTGGGTCGAATGAGGCGTTGGTGGCTTCGTCGAGGCGGTCGCGGATGGCGGCGGCTTTGGCGAGTCGGGTTTGTATGGCGGCGAGGAGGTCGTCGCGGACGACGGGTTTGGTGAGGTAGTCGTCGGCACCGAAGTTCATGCCGGCGCGGATGTCGGAGCGGTCGCTTTTGGCGGTGAGGAAGATGAAGGGGGTGGTGGCGAAGGCGTCTTCGACGCGCAAGGCCTGGACGACGCCATAGCCGTCGAGTTCGGGCATCATGACCTCGCAGAGGATGAGGTCTGGCTTTTCGCGGTGGGCGACTTCGATGCCGATGCGCCCATTTTCGGCGGTGCAGGTGTCGTAGCCTTCGAGTTCAAGCATGAGGGCGACGTTGCGGCGCATGGGGGCCTGGTCTTCGATGATGAGGATTTTGGACTTGGGCATGGTCGTAGCATGCATGGGTTTGAAAGAAGACGCTATCCGACAAAAGTCGGATAGCCGGGGTGGGAGAAACGTACTAGTTTTGAAGCATGACGCCTGAACAAGTCCATTTGATCCGCAAGTCTTTCGCTGAATTGTCGCGGCATGAGCACATTGCGGCGTTGGTTTTTTACCGTCGATTGTTTGAAATCGACCCGAATTTGCAGCGGTTGTTCAAGGGGGATATTGAGGAGCAGTCGAAGAAGTTGCTGGAGATGCTGGGGGTGTTGATTGCGATGCTGGAGCGGCCTTTGGGTTTGGAACTGGAGTTGAAGGCGATGGGGTTGCGGCATGCGGGATATGGGGTGAAAGATGAGCATTATGCGATGGTGGGGCGCGCGCTTTTGGACATGCTGGCGGAGACGCTGGACCGGGGGTTCACGCCGGAGGTGCGGGAGGCGTGGACGGCGCTTTATGGAGCGGTCGAAGCCGTGATGAAGATGGGGGCGGCTGAAGCGGATTTGCCTGAGAGGGTTTGAGGGGACTGAGGATTGAGGATTGAGGATTGAGGATTGGAAGGTTCAGGTGAAGAGGGGGAGGCGGATGGTGAAGGTGGTGCCGGTGCCGGGTTTTGAGTCGAGGTGGATGGTGCCGCTGTGGAGATCGATGCAGCGTTTGACGATGACGAGGCCGAGGCCGGTGCCGGGTATTTCGCCGACGTTGGAGCAGCGGTAGAAGGCTTCGAAGAGGTTGGGGATGTCTTTTTCGGGGATGCCGATGCCTTGATCCTGCACGATGAAGACGGCATCGGTGCCGTCGCGGTGGGCGGAGAAGATGACTGGGGTGCCTTCGGGCGAGTATTTGACGGCGTTGGTGATGAGGTTGCCGAAGATGTGACGGAGCAGGGACTCGTCTGCCTGGGCGTTGGAGAGATCACCGGAGGGTTGCCAGAGGATGGGGCATCTGCGGTTGGTGGCGGAGAGGGATTCGTCGGTGAGTTTGCCGGCGAGGACTTCGATGTCGATTGGGGCGGGGCGGTAGCCGAGTTTGCCGGCTTCGACGCGGCCGAGGACGAGGACTTGCTCCATGAGTCCGGCCATGTGTTTGGTAGCGCTGTGGATGTCTTCCTGGAGTTCGTGTTTTTGATCGAGCGGCAGGCGGTCATCGTAATGGCGCATGAGTTCGATGGCGGACATGATGATGCCGAGGGGCGTGCGGAACTCATGGGAGACCATGGTGATGAAGCGGCTTTTGAGTTCGCCGAGTTCGCGCTCCTGATCGAGAGCGCGTTTGAGTTCTGATTTGGCTTTGTTGAGTTCGAGGGTGCGTTCGGCGACACGCTGTTCGAGGTTTTGGTTGAGTTCGATGGCGGTGGTTTCGGCGAGGGTGCGCTGTTTGAGGAAGCGATAGAGGGTGGTGATCCAGGCGGTGCTGAGGACTAGGACGACGGCGGCGATGGCAGTCCAGGTCCAGATCTGGCGTTGGCGAAAGGCGGGGGAGAGGCCGAGGGAGATGATGTCGTTGGGATCGGTGAGCCAGAGTTGGCGTGCGACACTGGCGGTGGCGGGGTCGACAAGACCGGTGACGATCAGATCGTCGTTGGGATTGATGTTGGAGAAGGGGCTTTTGGAGCGGGACTGGAGCATGGCAGGGAGTTGGACGCCATCGGCTTCGAGGATGAGGGTGGAGCGCCATTGATTGCGATTGAGAGGGTATTGGTCCTGACGGATGAGGCGGGCGCGGACTTGGACGAGGTCTTGGAGGGACTGGACGGTGGTCAGGGGGAGCCTGGGATTTTCAGGGGTGTTTTGGCTCGACGACACGCCGGTCAAAAGCCGGCTGAAGAGGACGGTTAAGCCCAAACTCCGAAGTTGGAGGCAACTGATAGGCTTGAGCATTGGCTGCTCAACGCTTCCCGCTCCTTGGACAGCATCCTAAAAGATGCAGCCGCTGCGGACCGGAAAGCCTTGAGCAGCCAAGCCTCTGCGCCTCTCAAGCACCTCGAACTTCGGAATTTGGGTTAAGATGATGAGTTGCCGGAGAGGATTTGCCCGGAGTGGAGAGGCCATGGGCCAATGTTAGCTTGGGGTGAGATTCGATTCGAGCTTTAGCTGAGAGGGATCATCCGACTTTGGTCGGACAGGGGGCAGACAGGAGTGTCCGCTTCACGATGGGGAGAGTTGCTCGATGAGGATGCGATTGATCAGAGGGCGTTGGCGGAGGGCGATGATGTGGTCGCCATTGGGAATGGGGTGGTGGATTTGGGAGGCTTGGCGGTTGAAGGGAAAAACCGGGTCGCGGGTGCCGTGGATTTGGAAGAGGTCGGGGTGATGTTTGAGCCCGGTCCAAGTGGGTGCTTGGAGGCAGGCCCAGGCGATGAACCGGGGGTCGGAGTTGCGGAACATCTGGAGCATGTGAGCGCGGATGGGGCCGAAGAGTGAGGTGGGATAGGCGAGGGTTTGGAGGCGTTTGAAGGGGATGAAGCGGGCGGTGGGGGAGATGGCGCGAAGGGCGGGATGGATGTGTTGATTTTGGGTGCCGCTGGAGATGAGGATGAGTTTGCGGATGGGGAGGTGTTTGGAGATTTCGGTAGCGATCATGCCTCCGAGGGACATGCCGACGAGCACGTCCCCTGGCGTGATGTGATGATGGCGGGCGAAGGATTTGGCGTAGTCTTCGAAGGAGGTGTCGAGGGAGTCTGGGGGGATGAAGCTGAGGCAGCGGACGGGGAAGGGGAAGTGGTAGTCGCGAAACAGGTCCTGCGTTCCGCCGATGCCGGGGAGGAGGTGGACGTTCATGCGCGTAAGGATACGCTGGCAGGACTACCAGTAGCCGTATTGGCCTGATTTGAGGATGTAGATGCCAAGGAGGAGGTTGCCGAGGGCGTGCATCACGATGCAGGCGCGGAGGGATTTGGTGCGGATGGCGAGGGCGTAGACGAGGGAGCCCCAGAGGAAGGCGGCGGCCCAGTCTTCGGGGTTATGGATGAGGGTGACGGCGAGGGTGGTGATCCAGAAAGCTTTCCAGGAGTGGGTACCGAAGGGGATGCGGGTGAAGGGTTTGTCGCCCGCGATGACGTAGCGCATGAGCCAGCCGCGCCAGCAGAGTTCCTCAACGAGGGGGACAACGAGGGTGCTGCGGGCGAAGCGGAAGATGAGGGAGATTTTTTGGCCGAGGGGATGATCGGCGAGGAGGGTGGGATCGAAGCCGTCGGAGCGGTCGGCGAGGCCGAGCCACTGCCACCAGGAGGGTGGGGTGGAGTCGGTGAGGTGCCAGCTTTGGAAGAGGAAGCCGGGGAGGCTCCAAAGGGCGATGCCGAGGGCGGCGGCGAGGCTGGCGAGGGCGAGGTGGGTAGGCTGGCAGGGAGCGAGCTGGTAGTGTTTGCACCACCAGAAAAGGAGGCCGGCGCAGAGGACGGTTTGGATGGGATACCACCAGTGTTCGGGCTGTTGGATGTACCAGGGGAGGGCGGAGTTTTCGACCTGGAACCATCCGGGCACCATCGAGAGCAGCATGAACGCCACCAGTGGGCCGACGTGGGCCGCGGTGGGGTTGTTGCGGAGCGCGAGGAGCGCGGCTTTCATGCGGGAGCGATGGCAGTGCGCGGAGTTAGGTCAGGCGTTGGCGAGGGCTGGTGTCTTTGAGGTGGTTTTGCGGGCGCGGACTTCGGCGACGAATTCCTCCATAAGGTCCATGGCTTTGGCAATGAGGTCGGGGGCGGTGGCGTAGCAGCAGCGGACGAAGCCTTCGCCTGCTGTGCCGAAGGCGGTGCCCGGGACGACGGCGACGGATTTGCTTTCGAGGAGGCCGAGGGCGAACTCTTTGCTGGTGAGGCCGGTGGAGCGGATGTCGGGGAAGACGTAGAAGGCGCCGCCGGGATTGAAGCAATGGAGGCCCATGGCGTTGAGGCGGGCGACGATGAGGTTACGCCGTTCTTCGTAAGAGACGCGCATGTCTTCGTAGGCGGAGGCGCCGAGCTTGAGGGCTTCGAGTCCGGCGACCTGGCTCATGATGGGAGCGCAGAGCATGCAGTATTGGTGGACCTTCATCATGGCCTCCCGAAGGGGGGCGGGGGCGCAGGCGTAACCGAGGCGCCAGCCGGTCATGGCGAAGGCTTTGGAGAAGCCGTGGAGGAGGACGGTGCGCTCACGCATGCCGGGGAATTCGACGATGCTTTTGTGGGTGCGACCGTCGTAGAGGAGTTCGCAGTAGATTTCGTCGGTGAAGACGAGGAGGTCGTGTTTGACAGCGAGGGCGGCGACTTTTTCGAGTTCCTCCGGGGGCATGATGCCGCCGGTGGGATTGGTGGGGAAGTTGAGAACGAGGACGCGGGATTTTGGGGTGATGACTTTTTCGATGTCCTCGGCCAGGATGGCGAACTCATTTTCCTCGCGTGTATTGACGATGACCGGGACGCCGTAAGCCATTTTGATGCTGGGGCTGTAGGAGACGTAGCAGGGTTCGTGATAGATGACTTCGTCGCCGGGGTTGAGGACGGCGCGGAAGGCGATGTCGAGGGCTTCGGAGACGCCGACGGTGACGAGGATCTCGGTTTTGGGGTCGTAGCGGACGTGGAAGAGTTGATCGACGTAATCGGAGATGGCGATACGGAGGCTTTCGAGTCCGAGATTGGAGGTGTAGCTGGTTTGGCCGCGTTCGAGCGATTTGATGGCAGCGTCACGGATGGGCCAGGGGGTCGGTTTGTCGGGCTCGCCGACGCCGAGGGAGATGACGTCGGTGCGGCCGATGACGAGTTCGAAGAAGTCGCGGATGCCGGAGCGCGGGAGATCGCGGACCTGGCGGGAGAGTTTGCTGTCGTAGTCCATGGAGGTTGGCTGCGGAGGTCGGGGAATCAGGGGGAGACGAGTAGGCGATCTTCTTCGACGGCGGCTCCGACATTGAAGCCACCTTCTTTGTAGGCCTTGAGTTGGAAGCGGGTGGCGGTGGAGAGGACGCCGCCGATGGTGCTGAGTTTTTCGGAGACAAACGTGGCGACTTCGAGGAGGTCTTCGGCCTCGACGATGACGGCGAGATCGTAGCCGCCGCTCATGAGGAAGCAGTCGCGGACTTGGTCAAAGCGGGAGATGCGGCGGGCCATGCGGTCGAAGCCGCCGCCGGCTTCAGGGGAGATGCGAACTTCGATGAGGGCGCGGACGCCGCGCTGACCGGCTTTTTGGCGGTCGATGACGGCTTGGTAGCCGAGGATGGTGCCATCGGCTTCGGCGTCGGCGGTGCGTTGCTCGATTTCGGACTCGGAGGTGCCGAGGCGGAGGGCGAGTTCGGCAGGGGTGAGCTTGGAGTTGTTATGGAGGAGGTGGATGAGGGGGTCCATGGGGGAGGCAGGATAGGCGAGAAATGGGGTGTGCGCTAGTGCGCATCACAGGACGGGGCCTTTGACGGACCAGCGGTTGAGGATGAAACCGGTGGCGGCGGCCTCTTTCCATTTGGCGAAGTGAGGGGTGGTGTAGTGGGCGTGCATGGCGGCCTCATCGACATAGGACTCGCTGAGGGCGAAGAGGCTGGGTTTTTCGAATTGACGGTTGACCTCGAAGCGCAGGCAACCGGGTTCCTTGACGGACTCGACAGCGTTAAGAGTGATGACGCTGAGAAATTCATCGACGCGGGTGGGTTCGATCTCCAGAATAACAATGACGTTGACCATGGTGATGAGAAAAGACACGAATTATTGCGAAATGGCAACGTTGGGACTGCGTACAAGTGTATTAATTCCGATTGAAGTGAAACCCTGGTCTGATTGAACTATGAAGTTGATGCTTTCTACTCGATGCCTCGTTGCCATGATTACAGTGGTGGCGTGGACCGGTATGGCGCAGGAGGTGAAGACTGCTCCTGCGAAGCCTGAGGTGAAAAAGGAAGTTGTGACGCCGGAGAAGCCTGCTCCGGAGGCGAAGAAGGAAAAGGCACCGACTGCAAAGGTCGAAGGGAAGGAGATGGTGGAAAAGAAGAAGGAGGCCGCGAAGCCTGCGGCGCCAGCGAAGTCGATTTTTGCGGATGCGAATTTGGAGAGGGCGGTGAGGAAACAGGTCTTTGCGAAGCGCGACAACAACGAGCCCATCACGGCTGGGGATGTGGTGAATTTGTCGACCGTGGACGGCAAGGGGATGGGGATCAAGGATCTGTCCGGGTTGGAGAAGTGCGCGGCTTTGGCGTCGCTGACTTTGCCTGGCAATCAGATCGCCAATTTGTCGCCCTTGAAGGGGTTGGGGCGTTTGCAGTTTCTGGATTTGTCTCAGAATCAGGTGTCTGATATCGGGCCCCTGGCGGAGTGCAAGGCTTTGCAATACGTGGAGTTGACGGGAAACAAGGTGGTGAATGTGAAGCCTCTGGCGGGCATTCAGGCGCTGACGTCTTTGTATCTGGCGAACAATCAAATCGTTGACCCGTCGCCTTTGTTCAAGTTACCGAAGGTGTGGACTCTTTATTTGGAGGGGAATCAGGTGTCAAAGGTTGATGGGATTGGCGGGATGCGATGGCTTTCGATGCTTTCGTTGAAGGGCAATAAGGTGGTGGACATTGCGCCCTTGGAGGGATTGACGGAGTTGAAGTTTTTGTTTTTGGACGACAATCAGATTGCCGATTTTTCGCCTTTGCATCGCATGTGGAAAAAGGACCAAGCGGGGGAGCGCAAGTGGTCGCCTTACAGTCAGATATTCACTTCGGGGAATCCTGTCAATGAGGCTTCCAAGGCGCTGCTTGAAGAGATGAGAGCGGCGGGTGCCCGACTGAAGTAGTGCTGTTTGTTTTGCTCAATCCCAGACTCCGAACCAAAAAAATTCATGATGAAATCCGCCCTTACTGTTGGCAGCCTCGCGGCTGTGATGATGACTGCCACCTTTTCAGTAGCTGGCGATTGGCCTCAGTGGCGGGGGGTGAATCGCGATGACATTTCGAGCGAGACGGGGCTGCTCAAGAAGTGGCCGAGCAAGGGGCCTGAGAAGGTATGGATGTTTGATGATGCGGGGTTGGGTTATTCGGGTTTTTCGGTTGTGGGTGGAACGCTTTACACCATGGGATCGCGTGATGCGGTCGAGTATGTGATTGCGGTGGATACGGCAACGGGGAAAGAAAAGTGGTCTGCGGAGGTGGGTGCGGTTTATACGAACGGCTGGGGAGACGGTCCGCGCTGCACGCCGACGGTGGAGGGTGCGCATGTGTATGCGATTGGGGGTCGGGGGAATTTGATTTGCCTGACGGCGGCAGACGGTAAGAAGGTTTGGGAGGTGGGTTTGGTGGAGGATCTGGGAGGTAAGTTGCAGTCGTGGGGGTATACGGAGAGTCCCATCATTGAGGGTGAGTTGGTGGTGTGCACCCCAGGGGGAGAGAAAGGGACAGTGGCGGCTTTTGACAAGAAGAGCGGGAAGAAGGTGTGGCAGACGAGTGACTGGACGGACAATGCGCAGTATTCCTCGATCATCGGGGTGGATCACAATGGGGGAAGGCAGTTGATTCAGTTGACGATGCAGACGCTGGCGGCGGTGAATCCGAAGGACGGAAAAGTGATTTGGAAGACGGAGTTCCCTGGCAAGACGGCGGTGATTCCGACGCCGATTTTCAAGGACGGGCAAGTCTTTGTGGCCGCAGGTTATGGCGTTGGCTGCAAGTCCATCAAGGTAGGTGCGGGCAACAAGGTCGAGGAAATGTATTCGAACACCGACATGGTGAACCATCACGGCGGCGTGGTGCTGGTCGGGGATCATCTTTACGGTTACTCCGACAAGGGCGGCTGGACCTGCATGGAAATAAAGTCCGGGGAAGTGGTCTGGGCGGAGAAGAAGGGCCTGGGCAAGGGCGCGATTCATTGCGCTGATGGCATGCTTTACCTTCTGGAGGAAAACACTGGAACCGTTGTCTTGATCGAGGCGTCGCCAAAGGGATGGGAGGAGAAGGGAAGGTTTGTGATTGACCCGCAGACGAAGCAGCGGAATCCGAAGGGCAAAGTGTGGACACACCCGGTGGTGGCGAATGGTCGGTTGTATTTGAGGGACCAGGAGCTGTTGTTCAGCTATGATGTGAGCGGGAAGTAGCCTGGCTTCAGTCAGTGGGCAAGGCGGCGTTGAAGGGTGTTTAGGGACCTCTCAAGCATGCCAGACTTGTTCTAGCCTGGATTATTCATGAGCCTCCTACTGCAAACGCCAGAAAGCCCGTGTCTGCGGCGTTTGGCTTGCTTTGAAAGGCATCGAGCATTAACAAATGCACTCAGCCTTTCAAAACTGCGCCCGCCTGGCAGCCACGGGCTTTCTGGCGTTTTCGCAACGAAGTTCATGAATCATTCAGGCTAGGGTTTCTATTCTGCTTTGACAGAATGTCAGCCCAAACCATTTTTGGGCGAGTTGGAATCGACGATGGTGCACGGAGAGGGATTCGAACCCCCGACCAACTCGGTGTAAACGAGCCGCTCTACCACTGAGCTATCCATGCTTTTTCGTGGAGGCCGGGAAAATGAGGGTGAAAGGGTGTTGGGGCAAGTGAAAGATGGGGCGAGTGAGGTCGAAAGTGCGGGTTGATCGGGTGTCAGGAAAGGGTGAACCTGTAAGGGTTTTCTCAGATGAGAGAAGATTATCAATTTTATGTTGCGCGATGATAATTATGGACGAGTGTAACAGCAGGTGGGGGGAGCGGCTGGGCTGCTTCAGGAACCGAGACTTCCGAAAATCATTGTTAGGGCTGTGAGGACCCCGTGCTGTATGTGAGGCACGGGGTTCTCCGTTTTTGGGTTGGGAGGGGCGGGCTCACGGAGAACACGGACGGCACACAATGGGTGCGGATGGAGAGTGGGTGATGATTCTGAGACGGGCGGGCTGGGAGGCTTATCTGGCCTTGGGTGGGGAATTTGTGAGGAAGATGTCAGCTTGTAAGGTTTTTATCATGTGAGAGAAGATTCTCAAATTTATGTTGCGTCCTCTCAGTTATGGGCGAATTTGGCAGCAGGTGAGGGGAGCGGCTGGTCTGCTTCAGGAACCGAGACTTTCGAAAAATCATTGTTAGGGCTGTGAGGACCCCGTGCTGTATGTGAGGCACGGGGTTCTCCGTTTTTCGGGGTCGTGCCTTGGCAGGTGTGAGTCAGAGATCGAGGTATTTCCATTCGCCTTCGGGGAGGTCGTCGAGAGTGTAGGGGCCGAAGCGGGTGCGGTGGAGGGTTTCGACGTGGTAGCCCTGGCTGGCGAGCATGCGGCGGACTTGATGGTAGCGGCCTTCGGTGAGGGTGAGGGCGGCGGAGCGGGGGCCGGTGATTTCGAGGTGGGCGGGGAGGCAGGGTTTGGTTTCGCTGCGGAGGATGAGGTCGCCGCGGGCGAAGGTTTCGATCAAAGCGGGGTCGAGATCTTTGTCGACAGTGACTTCGTAGGTTTTTTCGAGGTCGGATTTGGGCGAGGTGTAGCGGTGGACGAGAGGGCCCTGGTCGGTGATGAGGATGAGGCCGGTGGTGTCTTTGTCGAGGCGGCCGATGGAGGTGACGGTGGGTTTGCGGTCGAGCCAGGCCTCGGGAAGGAGTTCGTAGATGTTGGCACCTTCGGCTTCGCTGTGGGTGCAGCTGTAGTCGAGGGGTTTATGGAGCATGGCGAGGAGGCCGTTGGGGTGGTCGAGGGGTTTGCCATCGACCGTGACGGTGGTGGGGTCGGCTTTTTGATCGGCGCGGGTGGCGGGGACGCCGTTGATGTGGATGCGGCCTTCGCTGACCCAGGCGGCGGCTTCGCGGCGGGTGCCGTAGCCGAGGGAGGAGAGGATTTGATCGAGGCGGCGCATGGGGGAGGAAATGGGGATTGAGTTGGGTGGGGTGATGAGGGAAGAATGGGACATGAAGTCGGGCAAGAGAAGCGGTAAAAAGCGGGGGGAGGTGGATCGTGAGGTTTTTGGGGAGGTGGCGGCGGTGTATGCGGAGCTGGAGGTGAGGCTGCGGACGGTGGTGAGGGATTGCCGGGTGGTGACGCGGTGCTGTCGGTTTCAGCTGACGGGGGAGGTGCCGGTGTTGACGCTGGGGGAGGCGCTGGTGGCGGCGCGGGGGGTGAGGGCGAGCGGGCGGCGGGAGTTGAAGCCGCATGCGGAGGGGGCTTGTCCGCTATTGGGAAGGGAGGGGAGGTGCACGATTTATGCGGATCGGCCGTTTGGGTGTCGGACGCATTTTTGTCGTGCGGCAGGCGGGGTGGTGCCGCGGAAGCTGGTGGGGGATTTGATTCAGCGGCTGGAGGCGCTGGATGAGAAACTAGGCGGCGATGGCTCCCGGGGTTTACCGGAGGCCATCGCCGCAGTTTTGTGAAGGGGATGGAAGGGGCTTTTGCCGAGGACTATTTGTCGTCTGAATTGATGGTTTTGAAGGCGATGCCAGCGAGGAGGCCGGCGGCGGAGCAGACGACGAGGTAGAGCCAGAGGTTGGACGCTTTGATGAGGCCCATCATGACGGCGCCGACGGCGACGGCGGGGTTGAAGGCACCGCCGGAGATATCGCCGACTGCGATGGCACCGGCGGTGACGGTGAGGCCGATGGCAGCGCCGTAGAAGCTGTTGTTAGCGGTGCCTTTGGCGGTGGCGACGTTGAGGACGACCCAGGCGAGGGCGAAGGTGAAGGAGAGTTCGGCGACGAGGGCTTTGGCGATGACGATGTCACCGGCGGTGCCTTTGCCACGGAGGAAGGTGACGAGGAGGGCGGCGAGCACGGCGCCGATCATTTGGAAAGCGATGTAGGGGACGACGTCTTTGGTGTCGCACTTGCCACGGATCCAGACGGCGAGGGTGACGGCGGGGTTGAAGTGAGCGCCTGAAATGTGGCCGCCAGCGAAGATCATGACGGCGAGGGTGAGGCCGATGGCGATGGGGGCAAGGGCGTGGGCTCCGATGACGGAGTTGCCGACGGCGAAAACGAGGAAAAAGGTCCCCAACAGCTCGGTGATGTATTTCTTCATAGCGAGGGGATTGGACCGAGGAAGGCGGGGTTTGGCAAGCAATTTATGCGTAAGGTTGAGGGGGAAGGGTTTTAAGACGTATGTCTGGGATGAGTATTGTGCGGAAAGAGGTCGAAATTGCTGGGGGCGGGTTGGCGGGGTTGAGTTTGGGGGTGGCTT
>CANETF010000014.1 GCA_947440575.1 Verrucomicrobiaceae bacterium | reverse complement strand
ACGGACCATTTGCCATCGGGACCGGCTTTGGAAGTCTTGGACTGGCCGGCGAAGGAGACTGTCACATTGGTGCCTGGGGTATCCCAGCCCCAGATGGGGTTGGCGTGCTTTTGTTGGAGCACCATGTTGTCGCCAATGATGGCGGGGAGTTTGAGTTCGGCCTGCGAGGAGAGGGCGAGGCTAAGGACGAGGGAGGAGAGGAGGTGGCGTTTCATGGTTGGGAGAGAGTGGATTATTGGCTGGCGAGTTTTTTGGCTTGGGCTTGGCTTTCGGGGGAAAGTTTGGAGAGGGGGAAGGCGTGGCGGGTGCCGTCGGCGGTTTTGAGGACGACATCGGCGCCCTGCATGCCCTCGAAGGAGGCTTGGATGGCTTTGCCTTCGGTGTTGGTCCATGAGAGGACGCCACCGGCTGCGGGGGCTGGGGCGGCAGGAGCGGCGGTTGGGGCGGCTCCGGCATCGAAGTTAGCGCCTTCCTGGATCCAGGATTTGAGGAGGGTGACTTCGGCAGGGGTGAGGCGGTTTTTGCCTTTTGGAGGCATGACTTCCTCGTCGTCGTCAGGGAGGGTGACGGTGTAAACGAGGGTGCTTTTGGTGGGTTCGCCAGCTTTGACGTGTTTCTTCATGTCATCGACGCGATCGATGGCGAATTTGCCTTTGATCTTGTCTTTAGCGACGCTGTGGCACTCGGCGCATTTTTGATTGAGGATGGTGAAGACTTGGGATTTGAAGTCAACGGCGAAGGCGCTGGAGGCGAGGCAGGATGAGGCGATGAAGAGAGTGGCGGCGAATTGGCGAGGAGACATGGCGCGTTTCTAGGGGGCTGGAGGGGATTTGGCAAGTTTCTTGTTGTGAGGGAGGGGTCTGGAGAGGGTGAAGGTGCCGTGATCGAGTGCGCACTTGTAGGTGGCGTTGAAGTTGGAGGGAGAGAGTTGGCCTTGGTAGGTGTAGAGGCCGCCGGCCCAGGAGGGCATTTGGTGTTGGCCGGCGAGCGTCCAGGTGGACTGGCCGGAGGGCGTGACGGAGTGTTGAGCGCGATAGGCGCCGCTGAGGAATCGCATCCAGGTGGCGTGGTAGTGGAACTGGTGGGGTTGACCGGGGGATTTGGGAGGGGTGACAATGCAACGGAGATTGCCGTGGTGCTGGTTGGCCTGGCTTTGCCAGATGCCCAGCCACTGGCCGCAGACCGGGTCGGACTGGGGCAGGGTGGCGGCTTGTTTCCAGGCGCGTTGGAAGCCGGGGCTGGTGCATGAAGGAAGGCTCAGGCCGATGAGGGCGGCGAACAGGAGTCTGATGGAGGTGAGGATGAGGGGGCTCATGCGGGCGGAGGTAAAGAACGGAGGCGAGGACGGGAGTTTGTCATGGGGATTTTGGTGGAGAGAGGTGTCCACGCTGCTTGACAGAAGGGTGAAGCGGACTATTTTGGTGGCCCTTCAGGCGAAAAGACTTCGAATGGGAGGGAACGGCAGGGTAGCTCAGTGGTAGAGCAAGGGACTCATAAGCCCTGGGTCGGGAGTTCAATTCTCCCCCCTGCCACCCCTTTTTTGATCAGTTGGAAGGGGCTTTTTCGGCGATGTAGAGAGCGGCGATGCCGAAGGTGAGGGGCCGGGTTTGGCAGGTGGTGAAGCCGTGGTCGGTGACGAGTTTTTCCATGGCGTTTCCAGAGGGGAAGCGTTCGATGGAGCCGCAGAGGTATTCGTAGGCCTCGCGTTGGCCGGTGATCCAGCCGGCGATGCGGGGCATGATGCGTTTGAGGTAGAAGAGATAGAGTTGGCGGATGCCGGGGAAGGAGGGGATAGAGAAGTCGAGGATGAAGAGGCGTCCGCCTGGGCGGAGGACGCGGGCCATTTCCTGGAGGGCGACGGGCCAGGAGGCCATGTTGCGGAGGCCGAAGGCGACGGTGAGGGCGTCGAAGGAGGCGTCGGTGAAGGGCAGGTTCATGCCATCGGCAGCAATGAGGGGGAGGAGTTCGCGGCGTTGCGCCTCGCGCATCATTGGGACGGAGAAATCGGCACCGATGATGGCGGTTTCGGGGCAGTGCGACTGGATGGTGTGCATGAGGTCGCCGCTGCCGGTGGCGAGGTCGAGGAGGTCCTTGGGATGGTGTTTGGCGATGAGGCGGGCGGTATCGCGACGCCAGAGGACGTCGATGCCGAAGCTGAGGACGTGATTGGCTAGGACATAGCGGCGTGCGATTCCTGCGAAGGCTTGTCTGACAAATCCGGCGTCCTGCATGTGTGAGTGGAAGAGGTAACGAGAGTCGCGGCTAAAAAGAAACACCGCCTTGTGGGCGGTGCATCGTTTGATGGTGCTCGCGAGAGGACTCGAACCTCCACGATATTACTCATATGAACCTGAATCATACGCGTCTACCAATTCCGCCACGCGAGCATTTCTGGATAACGGGAGCGGAGTTTCACCCTGAATCGGGGTTTCTCAACCGGAAAAGAGGACTTTTTTCGATGGGGTGTTGGGATGGCGCTGGGGAGTGAGAGGGGTGAACAAGCCATTTGCCGAGAGGGGTGAATTCGGGTTTAGTGTTCGGATGCTGGAACCCCGACAAGCTACTATTCATCGCCGCACGGCGGAGACGACCATTGACATTGAACTCGTTGTTGATGGGACAGGGAAGTCAACGATCGACACAGGGGTGCCGTTTTTTGACCACATGCTGACGTTGTTTGCGAAGCATGGGTTGTTTGACCTGACGGTGAAGACGGTGGGCGACATCGAGGTGGATTTTCATCACACGGTGGAGGACACGGGGATCGTGCTGGGGCAGGCGTTTCGGGCGGCCTTGGGGAACAAAGCGGGGATCACTCGCTATGGGTGGTGTTTGCTGCCGATGGATGAGACGCTGGCGCGGGTGGCGTTGGATTTGAGCGGGCGGGCGCTGCTGGTGTATGAGGGACCGGAGCGGGTGGAGTCGATTGGGGGGCGGTTCAATTTCACACTGGTGGAAGAGTTTTTGAGGGCGTTTGCGGGCGCGGTGCTGGCGAACCTGCATGTGGACATCCTGCGGGGGCGCGACGGGCATCACATGGCGGAGGCGGTGTTTAAGGGATTGGCACGGTCATTGGACATGGCGACTCGGATTGATCCGCGGGTGTCAGGGATTCCGAGTACGAAGGAGGTGCTGTGAGCGAGGGTGGGGCGATACGGTTGGGGGTGCTGGATTACGGTGCTGGCAATTTGCAGAGTGTCTTGAACGCGTTTGCGACGATTGGGCGGGAAGCTCAGTTGGTGGTGGAGCCAGCGGATTTTGAGAAGACGGATGTGCTAGTGTTTCCGGGGCAGGGGGCGTTTGGGGATAGTGTGCGCATTTTGAAGGAGCGGGGGTTGTGGTTGCCTTTGAAAAAGTGGTTGGAGGAGGATCGGCCGTATGTGGGGATTTGTTTGGGCTATCAGTTGCTGTTTGAGAGCAGTGAGGAGTGTCCGGAAGTGGAAGGGCTGGGGGTGGCGGCAGGTAAGGTGAAGAAGTTTTTGCCGGGGGAAGGGCTCAAGATTCCGCACATGGGGTGGAATCAGGTGCGATGGTCGGAGGAGCATGCGGCGTGGTGGCGAGGGTTGCCGAACCCGGCGCATTTGTATTTTGTGCACTCGTATTATCCGGATGTGGCCAACGGGTCTGAAGCATTATGCCACACGGACTACGGAGTGACGTTTGCGGCGGGGATTGCGCGGAAGAACCTGATGGCGGTGCAGTTCCACCCGGAGAAGAGTCAGGAGCTGGGGCTGCTGCTGTTGAAGAATGCGGTTCAGATATTGGCTGACCGAATGTCTGAGTCGATCTGAACGGCTCAGCGACGAGGAGGGCGGCCTGGGTTTGAGATCAGGCGGCTGGCACGTTCGAGGGTGCGGCGTTCGTCTTCGGTGAGGGAGTGGAGGCCTTCCTCGCTGATTTTGTCGAGGATGGGATCGACCTCTTCCTGAATGACATCGATGGTGGGATCGCCTGTGGGGTTGCGTTTGCGAGCGGCTTCGTGGTCGACTTCGAGGTCGATGGCGAGGCGGCGTTTTTTGGTGGGGACGAGTTCGAGTTGGGAGCGTGGTGACTTGGGGCGAGAGTCGAAGGGTTCGTTCCAGAGTTGGCGGTAGGTGAGGGGATTTCCGCCGAAGCCAAGCATGCGGATGTAATACCAGCCGGTGATGGCGCCCCCGACGTGAGCGAAGTAGGCGACTTGAGCGCCTGGCATTTCGGCCCAGATGAGGCCGAGGAGACCGAAGACGACATTGATGCCGACGGCGACGGCGGCGAGTTTCCACATGCGGACGCGGACGGGGATGATGAAGTAGATGAGGGCGGTGAAGACCTCCTGGGGGAGGGTGACGGCGAGGGCGAGGAAGAGGCCGAAGACGGAAGCGGAAGCACCAATGAGGTAGACGCCCTCACTGCCGCCGAACCAAGCGCGCATGGCGATTTCGAAGGCGGCGCCGAGGAGTCCGCTGAGGATGTAGATGCGCAGGAAGTGAGCGCCGCCGAAGATTTGCTGAACCTGTCTACCGGCGAACCAGAGCATGAGCATGTTGACGATGAGGTGGCCGAGGTCACCGTGGACGAACATGTAGGTGAAGATGGTCCAGACGTGGCCTTCGGAGAGCTGGGCAAGACTGACACCGCCCATGGGGATGAGCATGTTACCGTCAGTGGTCATGAAGAGACCGCCGAGGTATTGGGCGACGAAGACGAGGATGTTCAGCCAGAAGACAACACCGAATGCCGTCCAGTTGACGCCCTTAATGCTCCAGGAGAATTTGGAGGGGCGCATGTAGTCGCGGTCGTAAACGGACATGGCTTGATCGAGGTGAATCGCGGCAGAGAAGAGGCATCGTCCGCCAGGCGATTTTGGATTATAGAGGAAATGGAACCGAAAGCCAGTACGCATTTGGTCATTAGAGAGGGTGCATTTGGGATTTTCTTTTTCGAGTTCCGCTGCGTAATGTCTTGCATGCGTGAGGCGACGTTTTTTATGGGGAGTCGGGCACTGGCGATTGTCGGTGTTATGGCATGGTTGGCTTCGGGTCAGGAGGAAGTCAGGAAGGGAATCGTAGCTGGTGGGGAGGAAGCGAAGCCGATGGTGGAGGTGGCGAAGGGAGGGCGAAGTGTGGAGGATCTGGCCCGGATGATGAAGCGGTCGCTGGTGAAGATCACGCAGACGGGGAGGACGGGGGTGGATGGATTAGGGACGGGATTTGTGGTGTCGGGTGATGGATTGATTGCGACGAACTTGCATGTGATCGGGGAGGCTAGGCCGTTGACGGTGGAACTGGAGGATGGGACGGAGTTGGAGGTGGAGGCGGTTCATGCGACGGACGCGAAGCTGGATTTGGCGCTTTTGAAGGTGAGGGAGAAGGGTTTGAAGGCTCTTAAAATGGGGGATTCGGAACTGATGGAGCAGGGGGAGCGACTGGTGGCGATGGGGAATCCGGAGGGGTTGGAGTTCAGTGTGGTGGAAGGGGTGGTGTCGGCGATTCGGGAGGTGGAGATTGAGGGGGTGCCGATGCTGCAGGTGGCGTTACCGATTGAGCGAGGGAACAGTGGCGGGCCGGTGTTGAATGGTCGGGGAGAGGTGGTGGGAGTGTTGACCTTGAAGTCGTTGCGGACGGACAATTTGGGGTTTGCGATGCCTGTGAATGCGTTGAAGGGGCTGATCGAGAAGCCGAATCCGGTGCCGATGGAGCGGTGGCTGACGATTGGCGTTTTGGACAAGAGGCAGTGGGAGGTGAAGATGGGATCGCGGTGGAGTCAACGGGCGGGGGTGGTGCGAGCGGAGACGGCGGGGGACGGGTTTGGGGGGAGGTCGCTATGTTTGGCGAAGACTGAGGCTTTGGAGGATGAGTTTGAGGCGATGGTGAGCGTCCGATTGGACGAGGAGAGTGGCGCGGCGGGATTGGCGTTTTGTTCTGACGGAGGGGAGAGGCACTACGGGTTTTATCCTTCCGCGGGCAAGCTGCGGTTGACGCGATTTGATGGAGCGGACGTTTATTCGTGGACGATTTTGAAGGATGAGCCGGTGGCGGCGTATCGAGCGGGGGATTGGAACACGCTGCGGGTGAGGGTGGAAGAGGATGTCATCCGCTGCTGGGTGAATGGGGTGCTGGCGATGGAGGCGGAGGATACGGGGTTGAGAGGCGGGCGTGTGGGGTTGTGCAAGTTCCGGGACACGGTGGCGGAGTTTCGCGGGTTCAAGACAGGGCGAGATTTGGCGCCTCCGGCGGCGTCGGTGGCCTTGACGGAAAAGGTGCAGACGACCTTGGGAGCGTATCTTGAAAAAGGGATGGATGCGGATGAGGCGTTGGAGCGATTGATCGAGGACGAGGCGAGTGCGGCGAGGCGGTTGGTGGTCGAGAGAAGGCGGGAACTTGAGAGGCAGGCAGCGGCCTTAAAAGAGGTGGAGAAGGAGATGCATCGACGGGCGGTGACACGGGAGATGATGCGGGAGTTGGCAAAAGAGGATGAGGCGACGGACCTGCTGCGGTGTGCGCTGTTGTTGGCGAGGCACGATAATCCGGAGTTGGAGGTGGCGGTGTATGTTCAGGCGGTGCAACGCCTGGCGGCGGAGGTGCGGGCGCTACCGGAGGTGGCTGCGGGTGGGGAATCGGCGATTCGACGGATGAATCAATTTTTGTTTGTTGAGAATGGCTTTCATGGGAGTCGGAACGACTACCAGAGTCTCTCGAATAGCTATGTGAACGAAGTGATCGAGGATCGTGAGGGATTGCCGATCACGTTGTCGGTGGTGTATTTGGAGTTGGCGCGGATGGCGGGGGTGAAGGGGGTTTTTGGGGTGCCGTTGCCGGGGAAGTTCATGGTGGGTTTTCATCCGTCACCGGATGAGGAGATGAAACTGGTGGATGTGTTTGAGCGAGGCAGGTTAACGTCGATTGAGGAAGCGGAAGGCGAGTTGAATGATTTCAGGCCGTTTGATCCTGAGGTGCTGAGGCCTGCCACGAAGCGGGAAATCGTGCTGCGAATGATCAAGAATCTTTTGGCGAGCGCGCTGGATGAGGAGGGGCGGGTGCAGGGAGCGATGCCGTATTTGAATCTGGTGTTGGCGCTGAATCCGGAATCGCCGCCGGAGCGGTTTGCGAGGGCGCGGTTGAGGCAGACAGCGGGCGACAAGCCCGGGGCGACCGAGGATGTGAGGTGGCTGATTGAGAACGCGGGTGATTTGCCTGAGGGTGTGCTGGGGCAGTTGGAGCGATGGCTGGAGTCGATGGAGGAGTGAGCCTGGGCTCCAGAATTTGAATTGAGTTACTCGATGGGGTGGACGGCGATGAAGGCGGCGTCCGCATTGCGCATGGCGATATGGGACTCGCGGAGGCGGATTTCGATGGGTTCGCCGAGGGGGGCGCGGCGGATGACTTCGATTTGGGCGCCTGGGACGAGGCCGAGTTCGCGCAGGCGGGTGAGGCTGGGTTTGGCGCCGAGGAATTGCTCAATGATAGCAGGGGTGCCGATGGGGAGGTCTGCGAGGGTGGAAACGGCCATGGGGGACGGTAGGTGGGAGTGGGAGATTGGCAAAGAGGATTCGTGCTGGAATGGTGGATGCGGGTTGCGAGTTGGGGGTTCTGGTTTCATGATGGAGGCGATTGATGAACCGTCGGCTGCTGCGTGTGATTAAAGTTCTTGTCCTTGTCGCGATGGCGGGGGCGGGGGGGCTTTACGTTGCGGCGGAATGGGTCTTTAATGTGAACAGCAATGCGGTTTTGTGGGCGGTTTCGGACAGCAAGGCGGGGCTTGAGGTGCGTTTGAAAGGAGGGGAGTGGAAGGCGTTGAAGGAGGTGACGGCGGCTGAATTGCAGGGGGCGATGGTGGATCGGTATCAGGAGGCGGGCTTGCAGTGGAAGAAGCTGCGGGTGCGGCGGTCGGCTGGTGTGATGGGAGGGGCTTTGCAGAAGGTGTTTGGAGCGGAGGTGCATGTGTTGACGCTTTCACCTGAGCGGTTTGAATTTGCGACGAGCTACCGTCCGAATTTCGAGGTGACGACGGCTCGGGAGCGGTTGTTGAAGCAGGATTTGCAGTTTGCGATCACGGCGAATTTCAGGGAGCCATCCGGGGCGCCGATGGGCTGGGTATGGCACGAGGGGCGGCAGGTGCACAAGGCCTTTCCTGAGTGGAGCGGGGTGTTTTTTGTGAAGAATGGGATGCCTTGGTTTGGGCCGAAGTCGTTGGTGGACGAGGTGCCTGGGACAATGACGGAAGGGGCGCAGGTGTATCCCTCGGTGATGAAGAATCACACGGTGTTCACTTATGTGTTTGATGCACCGGATCGGTTTTTTGACGGTCCGCGGGTGACGTATCGTTCGCTGGCCGGGATGAGGCAGAACGGGGAGATCGTATTTGTGTTGTCCGGGGATGGCGGGGCGATGAATGTGAAGGAGGTGACGGACATCGCCTACAAGCTATCCGTCAAGCATGCGACGCTGTTGGATGGGGGGAGGGCGCTGCAATACAGCGTGCAGACGGAGGATGGGCCGTGGCATTTTTCGGCGTTCAACACGCGGGTGGATTTTAAGCATCCGAAGTTGGAGAAGCAGGAATCGCCGGTTTACATCGCGGTGAAGAGGCGGCCGCCATTGATCAAAGCGGAGGGATTGCCGACCGGGGCGCCATGAGGAACTGACATGCCGACGATGGAACATGAACGGGCGTTGAAGGCGGCGGGTTGCCGGGTGGTGGCGGGGGTGGATGAAGCGGGGCGCGGGCCGTTGGCGGGACCGGTGAGCGTGGCGGCGGTGGTGCTGCCGGATGGGTTTGAGCATGAGGTTTTGAATGACTCGAAGAAGTTGACGGAGATTCGGCGGGAGCGGCTTTATGAGGAGTTGACGGGGGATGAGCGGGTGCGGTGGTGTTGCGTGTTGGTTGGGGTGGAGGAGATTGACCGGTTGAACATTTTGGGTGCGACGCATGAAGGGATGAGGCGGGCGGTGGCGGGATTGGGAGAGGATGTTGATGGAGCTTTGATTGACGGATTGCCGGTTCGGATGTTTCCGGTGAGGCAGGTGGCCTTGGTGAAGGGGGATTCGAAGAGTTTCTCGATTGCGGCAGCGAGTGTGATTGCGAAGGTGACGAGGGACCGGTTGATGCTGCGGTTAGCGGAGGAGTATCCGGGGTATGGGTTTGAGGTGCACAAGGGCTACCCGACCCAGAAGCATGTGGAGGCGTTGAAGCGTCTGGGGCCGAGTGCGGTGCATCGGCGGAGTTTCGGGCCGGTGGCTCAGATGGAATTGGGGCTATGAGGGGAGTGATTGAAATTTGTCAGGTTAGGTTGAATGATTCCGGCATTGGCACCTAATAGATTGAGGATTTTTGGCGGAAGGTGAGTTTTCCGGGTGAGGTGGCGGCTTCGTTCCTTGACAAATGGGGCCTTCAGACGATTTCTAGCGGGAAGTCTTAACCTGATATGATGGAGATGAACACCCTAGGCACCTTGAGACGGACTCTTTTGGTCGGGGCGTTGTTGGTCTTACCGATGGCGGTGCAAGGTCAGGTAGCCGAGGGGGGAGAGGTTGGGGCTGATCTGGCTATTGAGCCGATTCCAGAGATGGTATGGGCACCGATTTTGGAGGAGGTAGGGGAGGTTTTGAATCCGGTTTGGGTTGGGGTGGCGGTGCGTGCGGGGTTGCCGACGTTGTGTGCGGCGGTGCTGATGGAGGCGGATGATATGATGGGCGATTATTTGACGGGGGGAGTGGATGTGGATGAGGTGACAGCTGGTGGAGACCGGGCTTTGGCACTGGCGATGCGGTTGCGTCAATATGGGACGTTGCGGCGGTTGTGCTGGGCGGGGGCGCATTTGGGGGACTGTGAAATTGAAGGGCAGCCGCTTTTGATTTTGGCGGCGTTGCGGAGGCAGACGGAGGCGATGCGGACGTTGTTGATGAGTGGGGCGCATCCGGATGCGAAGTCCGTGTCTCCCGTTTTACCCAAGCTGGTGGCGGAGCAGAGTTTGAAGGATTTGCAGTGGCATTTGGAGCGTGACCGGAATCTGACACCGATCATGATTTGTGCTGCGCATGGGGATGCGGACGGGGTGGAGTTACTGATGTGGGCGGGGGCGAGTCAGAGTCACTACACGCGGGTGAACAAGCGGTATGCGATCAATTTTGCTTCGGTCCAGGGGTACACTTACATCATGCAACTGCTACTTGGGCGAAAGCCGGGCAGTGAGGTGGAGCATCGAGTGGTGGTGAGTTTGTCGGGGCAGAATGCGGAGTTATATAAGGATGGGCAGTTGGTGGACAAGACGAAGGTATCGACGGGGAGGAAGGGCTACTCGACCCCGGCGGGGAGTTTTGTGATCACGAACAAACACAGTTCCTGGACGTCGACGATTTACCATGTGGCGATGCCGTGGTTCATGCGGCTGAACTGCGGTTCGATCGGGCTGCATGCGGGGAACATCCCGGGGTATCCGGCCTCGCATGGATGCATTCGGCTGCCGTATGCGAAGGCGAAGGCGTTTTTTGGGCACCTTCGGACGGGGGACGTCGTGGAGGTGGTGCCTTAGCCTCGCTATAGCAGTTCGTTGACGAACTGGGTGGGGTCGAAGGGTTTGAAGGCGTCGGCGGTTTCGCCGAGGCCGATGAAGCGGGTGGGGATGCCGAGTTCCTGCTGGATGGGGATGATGATGCCGCCTTTGCCGCTGCCGTCGAGTTTGGTTACGATGACGCCGGTGATGGGGATGGCTTTGTGGAATTCGCGGGCTTGCTGGAGGGCGTTGGAGCCGGTGGTGGCGTCGACGACGAGGAGGACTTCGTGCGGGGAGGTGGGGTCTTTGCGACCGACGACACGGTGGATCTTTTTGAGTTCCTCCATGAGGTTGTGCTTATTGTGGAGGCGGCCGGCGGTGTCGCAGATGAGGAATTGAGCGCCGAGGCGTTCGGCTTTTTCGTAGCCGTCGAAGCAAACAGCGGCGGGGTCGCAGTTTTGCGGGCCTTTGACGAGGGGGATTTGGAGGCGCTCGGACCAGACTTGGAGTTGCTCGACGGCAGCGGCGCGGAAGGTGTCGGCGGCGGCGAGGACGATGCTGTGGCCCTGGTGGTGGAGGAGGTTGGCGAGTTTGGCGGTGGAGGTGGTTTTGCCTGTGCCATTGACGCCGATCATGAGGAGGACTTTGGGGCGTCCGTCGGTGTGGGGAAGCAGAGGGGGGACTTCTTTGGGGAGTTTGGCGCGGACGTGGTCGCGGGCGACTTGGAGGATGTCTTCGCCGTTGAGTTTGCGGCCCTGGGAGCGGAGGGCGTCGACGATTTCGAGGGACAGGCGGGGGCCGATGTCACCGGAGATGAGGGTGGACTCGAGTTCGTCCCAATCGAAGTCGGGTTTGCTGAATCGGGCGAGGAGGGATTTGAAGAAGCCGGCCATTCGGATTGGGGATTGCGGAATGCGGATTGCGGATTTTTGGAGGGTGGGGTGAGGATTGTGGGGCGGGTCAGGGGACGGGGGGGGAAGGGCTAGGTTCGGGGGATTTGGGGCGGAATTTTTGGGCGATCTTGTGGAGGATGCCGTTGACGAAGGAGCCGGATTCGGTGCCGCCGAGCATTTTGGCGACTTCGATGGCTTCGTTTAGGATGACTGGGGCTGGGAGGTCTGGATTGTGGGCGAGTTCGTAGGCGGCGAGGCGGAGGACGTTGCGGTCGACGGTGGCGAGGCGTTCGAAGCTGTAGTTTTCGACGAGGTCGCGGATTTGGACGTCGATTTCATCGCGGTGTTCGAGGACGCCATTGATGAGGGTTTCAGCGAAGTCGCGAGCCTGGCCTTTGATGCTGTGGAGGTCCCAGAAGCCGGCGCGTTCGATGTCGGTGGGGGCTTTGGTGTGAAGGTCGTGTGCGAAGAGGTATTGCACAGCGGCCAGTCGTCCGTCTCGTCGTTTTCCCATGAGTGATTGGTTTTGAGGTGGGTTGGAAGAGGATTAGGCGCGGGTGGCCTCGCCGGAGAATTTGGCGCGCATGGCGGCGAAGAGGTTGACCATGGTGAGGGCGACGCGGGCGGCTTCGGTGCCGCGATTCATGGTGGCGCCGAGGCAGCGTTCCTCGGCTTGGTCGGCGTCGTCGAGAAGGAGGACTTCATGGACGACGGGGACGCAGTAGGTGGTGGCGGCGCGCTGGAGGGCGTCGGTGACAGAGGCGCCGACGAGGTCGGCGTGTTCGGTGGCGCCACGAAGGATGACGCCGAGCGCGATGACGGCATCTGGCGGGGCGCTGCGGAGGATGAGTTCGGTGCAGACGGGAATCTCGAAAGCACCGGGGACGCGGTAGGAGGTGATGGTGACGTTGGGGGCGACTTCCTGGAGTTCGTCTTTGGCGGCATTGAGGAGGCCTTCGACGTAGGTCTCATTGTAGAGGCTGGCGACGATGGCGATTGAGAGGTGCTCCTGAGTGGGGCGGGGGCGATGGGGGATGGGGCCGGGCATGTTCGATTGCGGATTTGGGATTGCAGATTGCGGATTTGAAATCGGGGTTGGTTAGAGTTTGTGGCCGAGCTTGTTTTTTTTGGTTTCGAGGTAGCGGGCGTTGTGCTCGTTGGGTTCTTGTTTGATGGGGACTTGCTCGATGATTTCGAGGTGATGGCCTTCGAGTCCGATGATTTTTCGGGGGTTGTTGGTCATGAGGCGGATTTTGCGGACGCCGAGGTCGGAGATGATTTGGGCGCCGATGCCGTAGTCGCGGAGGTCCATGGGGAAGCCGAGTTTGAGGTTGGCTTCGACGGTATCGAGGCCTTGCTCCTGGAGTTTGTAGGCTTTGATTTTGCCATGGAGGCCGATGCCGCGTCCTTCGTGGCCGCGCATGTAGATGATGACGCCGGAGCCTTCCTGTTCGACGCGCTCCATGGCGGCGTGGAGTTGGCTGCCGCAGTCGCAGCGGCGGGAGGCGAAGATGTCGCCAGTGAGGCACTCGCTATGGACACGGACGAGGGTGGGGGAGTCGGATTGGACCTGGCCTTTGACGAGGGCGATGTGGTGGGTGCCGTCGAGGACGCTGCGGTAGAGATGGAGGCGGAAGTTGCCGTAGTCGGTGGGCATGTCGACTTCCTCCATTTTCTCGATGAGGCGTTCGCTGCGGCGGCGGTAGGCGATGAGGTCGGCGATGCTGCACATGCGGAGGCTGTGCTTTTGGGCGAAGGCGCGGAGGTCATTGAGACGGGCCATGGTGCCGTCGGCATTCATGACTTCGATGAGGACGCCTGCGGCGGCGAGGCCGGCGAGGCGGGCGAGATCGGAGGAGGCTTCGGTGTGGCCTGCGCGGCGGAGGACGCCACCGGGTTTGGCGACGAGGGGGTTGATGTGACCGGGTTGGACGAAGTCCTGGGGGACAGTGCGGGGGTTGGCGAGGAGCTGGATGGTGCGGGCGCGGTCGGCGGCGCTGATGCCGGTGGTGATGCCTTCGGCGGCGTCGACGGTGACGGTGAAGTCGGTGCGGAAGGCCTCGCGGTTTTGCGGGACCATGCTTTCGAGGTGAAGTTGGCGGGCGATCTCGAGGGAGACGGCGACGCAGAGCATGCCGCCGCCTTCGCGGACCATGAAATTGACCATCTCGGGGGTGATTTTTTCGGCGGCGCAGATGAGGTCGCCCTCATTTTCACGATCTTCGTCATCGGTGACGATGACCATTTTTCCGGCTCGAATGTCCGCGATGACGGAGTCGATGGAATCGAAGGAGGCTTCGGGGGAGGGAGGCATGGGAGATGGGTAAAGAGCCGCACGACACGCCGCGTTTTGAGGCGCGGAGTCGCCATGGGATGCATTCAGTAGCGTGGAATGGGAGGAATTCCAGCGGGATTAGCAGCTCTGAAGGAGTTCGCGGGCGGCACGGTTGCCGGATTCGACACCGCCGTTCATGTAGCCCGGGGAGACGGTGCTGGTGTGTTCGCCTGCGAAGAGGAGGCGGCCATCGAGTTCGGACTCGGGGGAGACGGAGTAGATCCAGGTGTATTGGCCGACGAGTGGGGCGCTGTAGCTGGCGAGGGCGGTGGGGACTTTGGGCCAGTTCATGGAGCCGGATTTGCCGTCGTAGGCGGCTTTGGTTCCCGGGAAGACGGCATTCAGTTCGTTCAGGTAGGTGGGGGTGAACGAGGTGCGGTGGGAGGCGGCGCGGGAGCCGCCGATGAGGTTGGTGATGATGCCGCGGGAGCCGTCCTGGCCGCGGCTGGTTTCCCAGACGTTTTGGAAGGTGGAAACATCGGAGAAGACGCTGCCGTTGGCGGGGTGGGGGGCGGATTGGTCACGCCAGACGCGTTTGGTGAAGCTGCAGAAGGTTTTGACATTGTTGCCGTGGCCCATTTCGCGGATGCAGCGTTTTTTGGCGTCGCTGAGTTCGAGGTCGTAGATGCCAGCGACGTTGCGCAGGACGGTGAAGGGGAGGGCGAGGATGACGCGTTCGTAGGTGTAGGCGGCGGGGCCTTTTTCGGTTAGGAATTCGAGGCGGAGTTTGCTGTCGATTTGTTGGATGGAGCGAAGGCGCTGGCCGAGGCGGAGGTCGACTTTGTTTTTGATGGCGCTGTGGAGGGCGTCGGGGAGGGAGGAGCTGCCGCCCTGGAGGCGAAAGGCTTCGTCGCTTTCGCCGAAGACTTGGAAGCCGTCGGAGGTGTCGGGGTTGATAAAGTCGATGAGGTTTAAGCTGGATTGACGTTCGACTTCGACACCGAATTCGGGTTCGTAGGCGGCGATGAGGAGACGGATGGCCCAGGGTTCGACGCCGGTTGAGTATTGTTTGAGGTAGTCAGCGAGGGAGATTTGGTCGAGACGGCGGGCTTTTTCGGTGAAGTTGTCTTCGGCATCGTAGAGGCCTTCGGCGTCGGCGGCGATGCGGTTCCCGAGTGGGGTGAAGGCGAGGCGCATGTCCTCTTCGGAACGAGCTTTGCCATCGAACCAGTAGGTGTCATGGCCGGGGTCGTTTTTGAGGAGGTTTTGGAGTTTGAGACCGAGTTCTTTGGCGAGGCGGATGAGGTCTTTATGATTGGTGTCGACGAGTTCGGCGCCGAGTTCGACGAACTGGTTGTCGGCGTTGAAGTTTTTGCGGGTGAAGATGCGACCGCCGCAGCGTTGCGAGGCTTCGAAGAGGTGGACGGGTCGGCCTTTTTGGGTGAGGCGGTAGGCGGCGGTGAGGCCTGCGACACCGGCGCCGACGATGGCAATGGGGGGATCATTGGCGAACTGGCGGGAGGAGACGCAACTGGTGGCGGCGGTGCCGGCGGTGGCGGCTCCGAGGTGTTGAAGGAACTGGCGGCGCGATGGGGATGGAGGAGGAAGGCTGTGTGCCAGGGCCTGGGTAACGAAGCGAAAAAGAGGGGTGCGACCGCGCATAGGCGAGAAATAGGCTGAGTATGTGAGCAGTGCAACTGGGGGTAGCCTGAATTATTCATTAAGCACCTACTGCAACGGCTAAAAATCCCGGTTCATCCGGAAAGTTGGTGCGGAAAACGCGGAGTGATGGCAAAAGGGAGGGATGAGCCAGAGTTTGCTATATCACGCGTTTGGCGTGCGCGAGGACTACGAGTATCGCAGCACGAAGTATGTCGAGGGCCGGGTGGAGTTCCATCTGGCCGTTAAAGACGAAGCCATCATCTGCCCGCACTGCGAGGAGCGTGAGTATTGGCGGCGCGGCAAACGACAGCGGCGTATCAACACCCTGCCCATCGGCCCCAAACAAGTGGTGCTGGTCGTCGAGGTGCCCAAATGCGAGTGCCGGGCCTGTGGCAGGAGCTTCGAGCACCCCCCCCTTTGCCCCCGCCTACAGCCACCACAGCCGGGCCCTGGCTCGATTCGTCTGCGAGTTGAGCCGCTTCATGAGCCTGCAGGACGTGGCGCGCTGGGTGCATCTGGGCTGGGACACAGTCAAAAGCATTGTGAAAGCCGATCTTGCGCGGCGCTTTGAAGATGTGCCGCTGGGCGGCGTGCGGCGCATCGGCGTGGACGAAAACTACCTCGGCAAGAAGGCCAAGTATGTGACCCTGGTGGTCGATCTGGACAGCGGTCGCGTGTTATGGGTGGGCAAAGGCCGGGGCAAGGAAGCGTTGGAAGGCTTCTGGGAGCGCTTGAAGCGCAGCGGCACGAAGATCGAGGCAGTGGCCTGTGACATGAGCGGCGCGTATTGGAGCGCCATCAACGAGCACTTGCCCGACGCCGCGCTGGTCTTCGACCACTTTCACATCATCAAGCTCGCCAACGAAAAGATCGACGAGATACGGCGTGGGTTGCAGCGCACACTGGAAGTCACAGGACAAAAGTTCATCAAAGGCACACGCTACCTGCTGCTTTACGGCAAAGAGAACCTGCCCCCTGACAAGCTCCCAAAGTTGGAGGAGGCGCTAGCCTACAATGAGCCGCTCTCCAAGGCCTACTACCTCAAAGAGGAGCTGCGCCAGCTCTGGAACCAGCCAGGCAAGGAGGCCGCCCAGAAGTATCTGCAAGAGTGGATACTCAAGGCCTACGCCACAGCCATCCAGCCTCTCAAGCAGCTCGCCAAAACCATGCTGACACACGCCCGCCAGATCCTCAGCTATTTCGACCATCCTATCAGCTCCGGAATCATGGAGGGCATTAACAACAAGATCGGACGGCTCACCCGCATGGCCTACGGTTACCGCGACGTGGACTTCCTCCACCTGCGCATCTACGCGCTCCACGAATCAAAACACATCCTCACTGGCACCTGATCCCCGCACCAACTTCTCGGATGAACCAAAATCCCGAATCTGCTGCGTTGGGCTTGGATTGAAAGGCATCGAGGATTTACCCATGCATTCAGCCTTTCGAAACAGCGCCCGAGTTGATGCCTGTGGCACCCTACGAGCAGCTCGTTTCTCGCTGTCTGTCTTCGCTTCGTTACGGTTGCAGCCGCAACCTTTTGGGTGGGTCGCGACGAGGTGCGTGAATAGCACAGGCTAGATCAGGTTTATCGCGGCCCGAGGGTTGGTGTCGACGAGTTGGGTGAGGTCGGCTTTGGTGAGGTGGAGGTCTTGGAGGGCGTGGGTTTGGATGCGGGGGAGGGTGACGGTGGATCCGCAGAACTGGCCGTTGGGGAGGCGGGCGACGAGGTCGGAGCCGAGGGTGATTTCGCGACCGGCGAGATGGTATTTGCCGGGTCCGAGGCGGGCGGCGGAGATGGCGTCGGTGACGAAGATGGTGCGTTCGAGGCCGGCGCAGCGGAGGTAGTTCTTTAAGGCGAAGAAGTCGACGTGGACGCCGTCGGGGATGAAGCAGAGCCAGAGGCGGTCGTGGAGGGCGAGGGCGCGCTGGATGAAGTTGTTGTGGCGATGCATTTGCAAAGGGCAGCCATTGCCGAGGTGGGTGACCATGGAGAGGCCGTGGCCGATGGCGGCTTCAAGTTGATCGAGGCTGGGATCGCAGTGGCCTGCGGAGACGGTGATGCGGTTGTTGGCGAGGAATTCGGTGACGTGATAGTGGGAGTCGTGTTCGGGGGCGAGGGTGACGAGGCGGGTGAGGCCATAGGAGGCGTCGAGGAGGCGTTTCATGTCCTCGAGATTGGCGGGTTTGACGGCGTGCGGAGGGTGGGCACCGACGTAGCCGGGTTCGGGGGAGATGAAGGGGCCTTCGAGGTGGAAGCCGGGGATCATCTGGCGGGCGAAGCTGTCTTTTTCGAGGAAGTCGACGATGCGTTTGAGGCGGGACTCCATGGCGGGGATGGTGTCCGTGATGAGAGTGAGGAGAATGGCGTCGACGCCGTCCTGGGCGAGGCACTGGCAGGCGTGGTGGAGGGCGTCGGCGGTGAGTGTGTCGGAGTTGAAATCGGTGCCGGCGTAGCCGTTGACCTGGATGTCGAAGGGTTTCATGCCGCTATTGGAGCGGATGCGAGGCGGGAGGGGAAGAGGAAAGTTGGCCTTAGACCGGTTCTCGAAATCCTTGTCACCTTGCCCAGCGGCGGAGCGGCCTCTTTGGCGGCGTCAGCCGCTTGCCCGTTATTGATTGAATAGCGGGCTGCGCGACTTCCTTGCCATTGAGGTCGCTGCGCTCGCCGGATCAAAATGACAATCTTTTCGAGAACCGGTCTATGTTTTAGCTACTTGGGTTCGGCCTTGAGGCGGAGGAGGATTTCGTTGCGGCGGAAGGGACCGGGGGTCCAGGGGGGATCGTAGTAGGCGACGAGGGGAGTGCCTTCGGTGGTGAGGTTTTTGGTTAGAGCCCAGGTTTGCAGGGCGGCGAGCTTTTGTTTTTCGACTTCGGGATTGCTGCGACCATTGAAGCGGATGGCGACGACTTTGACGGAGGGGAGTTGGTCGAGGGTGACATCGCCCTTGGGTTTGGGAGTGCCTTTCTCGGCGATGGCTTTGGGCATGACGAAGCTCATGGAGGATTCGGTGCTGGTGCGCTGCATGATTACCGGGGTGGTCATGGCGATTTTCTCTCCGGTTTCGTTACCGCCGTCGATGAAGCGGAAGAGTTTCATGAAGGCACCATCCATGTTCTCGGCTTTCGGATCGGAAGCGGGGAGGGAGACTTTGGCGAGGTGCAGGGTGTCGTAGAGGCGGACTTCGATCTTGTCGTCGGTTTCGAGGACGGTGTAGGGGGCGGTTTCGGTGGAGGCGCGGGAGCTGGAAATGAAGAAGCCTCCGGCGAGAAGCAGAACGAGGAGGGGGATAATCCAGAGCATGCGTTTCATGCGAAAGGAAACGGTTTGGATTGGTGGCCGGATGCGATGGGGTGTTCTTAACGGCGATGACGGAGTTCGGAGCGGAGGCGTTCGACTTCGTCCATGAGGTCGAGGGTGAGGCGGAGGGCGGCGGTTTCGAGAGCGTAGGTTTCGCGAAGGTGTTCGATGCGGCGGAGGCGGTGGAGGCAGTCGTCGTCATAGAGAGCGGTGCCGCTTTCATCTTGAGAGGCAGGGGATAGGAGGCCCTGCTCGTGGTAGTGGATGACAGTCTGTGAAGAGATGCCGCAGGCGCTGGCGATGATGTCCAGGGTGTAGGCGGGGCCGTGCTCGGTTGGAGGGGAGTCGGGCGTGGTCATGGGGTGGGGGATTTGCGGGGTTGGAAGGAGGAGGTGTCGCGGAGTTTTTCCCAGAGGGTGCGTTCCTCGTCGGTAAGGGTGGCTGGGGTTCGGAGGTCGAGGGTGACGAAGAAGTCGCCGCGATCACCGGTTTTGCCTTTGGGGAGGCCACGATTGCGGATGCGGAGTTTTTGGCCGTTTTCGCTGCCAGGTGGGATGCGGAGTTTGATGGAGCCGTCGAGGGTGGGGACGATGACTTCGGTGCCGAGCACGGCTTCCCAAGGGGCGAGTGGGAGTTCGTGGTGGAGGTCAGTGTCGCGGGCGGTGAAGTCGGGGTGGGCAGCGTGGCGGACTCGGAGGAAGAGATCGCCTGGAGGGCCGCCGCCGATGCCGGGGGAGCCTTGGGCGGGGACGCGGATGCGACGACCGTCGGTGGCGCCCGGGGGGATACGGACCTGGAAGGACTGGGTTTCGCGTTGGCCGGTTTGGCGGTTGAGGGTTTGAAGGGAGATGGGTCGGGTGGTGCCGTGCATGGCTTCTTCGAGAGTGACGAGGATGTCGCCTTCGACATCGGAGCCACGGCGGGGGCGATTGCTTGGACCGGGTGGGGGTTGGGCGTAACCGTGGTGGCTGGCACCAGTGAAGTATTGCTCGAAGAAGTCGCTGAAGCCGGTGCCGGTGAAGTGGAAGTCTTGGTTCTCGGATTCAGGGCCGCCGGATTGCCAGGTTTGCGAAGGGTGAGGTTGGTCGGTGGCGGTGTCTTGCCAGCGGGCGCCGAGTTGGTCGTACTTGCGGCGTTTTTCGGGATCGCCGAGGACTTCATAGGCTTCGTTGATTTCTTTGAATTTGGCCTCGGCGGTGGATTTGTCGGCGGCGACGTCGGGGTGGTGGATGCGGGCGAGTTTGCGGAAGGCCTTTTTGATTTCGTCCTCGGTCGCCTCCCGGGACACGCCGAGGGTGGAATAGTAGTCTTGGAATTCGACGGGCATGGGAGGTGGTGGCGGGGTCGTGGTTGAGCGCGCTTGCGGTCGCTAGGTCGGATGGATTGAAGATACGATGGGGTGGGTGGGGGTGAATGGCAAGCCTTTGGAATCTGGATGAGATATCGATGAGTGGCTCCGCTAGGTTTGTGCGAATGAGGCCCTCTTTTGCGGCTTTCGCTTTCGAGAGGGTGGGGTAGTTTGACATCGAAAGGACTGCCTTATGAATGCTGCTGCTTCCCAAGAGAATATCGCGTTGCTGATCGATGCGGACAATGCGCCGGCGGCGAAGATTGATTTCATTATTGCGGAGCTGGCAACGTACGGGGTCGTGAACATTCGGAAGGCCTATGGTAACTGGACGAAGCCAGGGTTGGCGGGGTGGGAGCGGGCATTGCATGAGTATGCGATCCAGCCGGTGCAGCAGTTTGATTTGATCAAGGGGAAGAATGCGTCTGATATGGCGCTGCTGATTGAGGCGATGGACATTCTGTACAATAAGAATGTGGGGACGTTTTGCCTAGTGTCTTCGGACTGTGATTTCACGCCATTGGTGCTCAGGCTGCGGGCGGACGGACGGCAGGTAATTGGCTTTGGCGGAAAGAAGGCGGCGGCGGCTTTTGTGAATAGCTGCACGCGCTTTTTGTATCTGGATGAAGACGTGCCGACGAAGGCGGCGGCAGTGTGTGATTCGAAGGCGACGGTGAATACGCTAAAGCAGGATACGAAGCTAATCAATATGCTGCGCAATGCGGTGAAGGCACAGGCGGGAGAGGATGGGTGGGCGTCGCTGGGACGAGTGGGGAATCACATTTCGAATCAGGGTTCGTTTGATTCGCGAAACTATGGGTTTGGAAAGCTGAGTGATTTATTCAAGGCGATCGATCTTTTTGAAGTGAAGAAGGAGGATGGGGGGGCGAGCCGGATATCGTATTCGGTGAGGATCCGACCGAAGGCGGGGGGCTAAGGTGAAGGAGGCTTGTGTGTTTTGATGTGGTGAGGTAAAGAGTGAATGGTTCTCCTGACGGGCAGTCAGATTTTTTCCTTTTTGACCCATGACTATCACACCTGAATTGTACGAAAAACTGGGCGCCTTTTACATGGGGCGCGAATATGACGTGGCGACGAAGGCGATGGCGGAGAGTCTGGTGATGTATGACTCGAAGGATTTGGTGACGCACGGGGTGGTGCTGGGGATGACGGGGTCTGGCAAGACGGGGCTTTGTTTGGCCTTGCTGGAGGAGGCGGCGATGGACGGGGTGCCGGTGATTGCGATTGATCCGAAGGGGGACATTGGGAATTTGCTGCTGCAGTTTCCGAATCTGAGTGCGGACGAGTTCAAGCCATGGGTGAATGAGGATGATGCGAGGCGGAAAGAGCGCACGGTGGACGAACATGCGGCGAAGGAGGCGGAGACTTGGACGAAGGGGTTGGCGGATTGGGGACAGAGCAAGGAGCGGATTCAGACGCTGCGTGACAAAGTGGACATGGCGATTTACACGCCGGGTTCGAACGCGGGCTTGCCGGTTTCGATTTTGAGTTCGCTGGATGCGCCGAGCGAGGCGGTGATAGAGGATCGGGAGATGTTGGCGGATCGGATTGAGAGCACGGTGTCGTCGATGCTGGGGCTGATGGGGGTCAATGCGGATCCGGTGCAGAGCAAGGAGCACATTTTACTGTCGAATATCGTGGCGCATTTTTGGGCGAAGGGGCAGAGTTTGTCTTTGGAGGTGCTGGTGCACGCGATTCAACAGCCACCGATTCGGAAGGTGGGGGTGGTGGACATCGATACGTTTTTGCCGGAGGCGAAGCGGTCGGATCTGGCGATGAAGCTGAACAATCTGCTGGCGAGTCCGGGGTTCGGGGTGTGGCTGGAGGGTGAGCCGCTGGACATTCAGCGGATGTATTTCACGCCGGAAGGGAAGCCGAGGATTTCGATCTTCTGCATCTCGCACTTGAGCGACAGTGAGCGGATGTTTTTTGTGTCGATGCTGATGAATCAGCTCTTGGGTTGGATGCGGCAGCAGAGCGGGACGACGAGTTTGCGGGCGCTGTTTTACATGGATGAGATTTTTGGTTATTTGCCGCCGACAGCGAATCCGCCATCGAAGAAGCCGATGATGATTTTGCTGAAGCAGGCGCGGGCGTTCGGGCTGGGGTTGTTGTTGGGGACACAGAATCCGGTGGATTTGGATTACAAGGCGCTGTCGAACATTGGAACGTGGTTTTTGGGGAGGTTGCAGACGGAGCGGGACATGCAGCGGGTGCTGGATGGCTTGCAGGGAGCGGCGAGCAGCAGCGGGGTGGCGTTTGACCGGGGGATGCTGCAGAAGTTGCTGGCGTCGCTGGGGAACCGAGTTTTCCTGATGAACAATGTGCATGAGGATCATCCGGTGGTGTTTCAGGTGAGGTGGGTGATGAGCTATCTGAGCGGGCCGCTTTCGCGGAATCTGATCAAGAAGTTGATGGATCCGATTCGGCCGGCGAAGAAGGCGGTGGAGGAGGAAGGAGAAGGGGATGGCTTTGCGCCTCCGGGGGCGTCTAAGGGTTCGAGTTCAGGGGTGCGCAACACGATCAAACCGAAATTGCCGGAGGGAGTGGAGGAGTACTTTTTGCGTGCGAGTGGTGGTGTGGGAGCGGAGCACCTGACTTATGTGCCGGCGATGCTGCGATCGGCGGAGGTGCTTTTTGAAGACACGAAGAAGGGGATATCGGGGAAGCGAGTGGTGACGTTGGCGAATGAGATTGATGTGAAGGGGCAGCGGGTGAGTTGGGACAAGTTCATCGAACTGCCGAGGGAGTTGGAGGTAGCGAGATTTGAGGGGGCGTCGGAGGAGGGGGCGGCGTTTGCGGAGCTGCCAGGAGCGGCGCTGAAGAGCGGAACGTACTCGAGCATTGAGAAGGACTTCGTGGATGAGCTTTACAACAAGGAGAGCATCGAGGTGTTTTTCAGTCCGTTGATCAAGAGTTACTCGAATCCGGGAGAGACGGAAGGGGACTTCAAGGCGCGGGTGGCGCATGCGGCGAGGGAGTTGCGCGACAAGGCGGTGGAAGAGCTCAAGTCGAAGTCGGCGAAGTCGGTGAAGGCTTTGGAAGCGAAGGTGATCAAGGCGCTGGACAAAGTGGAGACGCAGAAGGCGCAGGCGAGCAGTGCGAAGATGTCGACGTTTATGAAAGTGGGGAGTTCGATCCTGGGAGCGCTGCTGGGAGGGAGGAAGAGTGGGCTGGCTTCGGTGGCGAGTTCGACAACGGTGACGGGGGTGTCAAAGGCGTGGAAGGAGAGCAAGGATGCGGATGCGGCGGAGGCGGAGTTGGAGCGACTCAAGGTGGAGATGGCGGAATTGGAAGCGCAGACGGAGGAGGCGGTGCAGAAGGTGAAGGATCAGTATGAGCCGGATCAACTAGTGCTGGAGAAGACGCGGATCACGCCGCTGAAGAAGAACATTCAACCGCAAGCGACGGGGATTTTATGGCTGCCGCATGAGGAGGTGCGGGGTGAGTTGCGGGCAGCCTGGGAACGATTTGCTTGAGAGGGAACCTGGTTGTGAATCGCCTTTTAAGAATGAGGTCGGCAGTGCTGGTGCTGATGGTGCTGGTGAGTGGTTGTGAGACGAAACCACGTCCTGATGGGCGGAAGTTTCACTCGGTGTTCTCGCATGAGGTGGTGGAGACACAGACGGGGATTGCGAGTCTTTACTGGCAGGGGACGCGGACGGCGAGCGGGGAACGATTCAATCCGAACGGGATGACGGCGGCGCATCGGAAATGGCCGTTTGGGACCAAGGTGCGAGTGACGAATCTCAACACGGGACGGCATGTGATCGTGCGGATCAATGATCGGGGGCCGTTCACTCGGGGGCGGATCATTGACCTGACACCGCCGGCGGCGAAGGCGATCGGGTTTGACCGACGGATGGGGTTGGCGCGGGTGAAGATTGAGCGGTTGAAGTGAGGGTGGGGTTCAACCGGAGTGACGGGACTACTCGGTGTTGTGGCCGATTTTTTGGTCGAGGAATTTGTGGAGTTTGTCCATGCCGAGGCCGGAGTCGGCGGAGATGGGGAGGATTTTGACGCGTTTGAAGCGGTCTTTGATGAGGGCGAGGTTTTCTTCGGAGCCGGGGAGGTCCATCTTATTGGCGAGGATGCACCAGGGGCGTTTGGCGAGTTCGTCGGAGTAGAGGGAGATCTCGGTGCGGAGGGTTTCGAGGTCGGTGATGGGGTCGCGGGCTTCGCTGCCGGCGGTGTCGACGACGAACATGAGGAGGCGGCAGCGCATGATGTGGCGCAGGAACTGGTGGCCGAGTCCGATGTTGGCGTGGGCGCCTTCGATGATGCCGGGGATGTCGGCGATGGTGGCGCGGCGGATGGGGTTGAACTCCATGACACCGACCATGGGCTGCAGGGTGGTGAAGGGGTAACTGGCGATTTTGGGGCGGGCGGCGCTGAGTTTGGACATCAGCGTGGATTTGCCGGCATTGGGGAAACCGACGAAGCCGGCGTCGGCGATGGAGCGGAGTTCGAAGTAGAAGTCGCCGTCTTCGCCGGGGGTGCCAGGGGTGAATTCGCGGGGGGCTTGGTGGGTGGCGGATTTGAAGTGAACGTTGCCTTTGCCGCCTTTGCCGCCCTGGCAGAGGATGAATTGTTCACCGACTTTGGTGAGGTCGACGACGGGTTCGAGAACGACGTCGATTTCGCCGGTTTCGGGGTCCTCTTCCTCAATCCAGCGGCTGATGAGTGTGCCGGGGGGGACTTTGTAGACGACGTCCGAGGCGGACTTGCCGAAGCGCTGATTGCCACCGCCTGGGTCGCCGTCGGCGGCGTGGAGTTTGGCGTTAAAGAAGAAGGTTTTGAGGCTGTCGGTGCTGTTGTCGACGTGGAGGATGATGCTGCCGCCGCGTCCGCCGTCGCCGCCGTCGGGGCCGCCTTTGGGTTGGAATTTGCCACGGTAGAAGTGGACGGAGCCGTCTCCGCCTTTACCGGCGTGGGCGTGAACTTTGATGTGGTCGACGAACATGATAAATGGGCCCGTTTTTAGACAGGGTTAACGGGATTTTTTGGGATTAACAGAAGGAGGCCAGGAGGGTTAGGTCTTGGCTTTTTTGGTTGCGGCTTTGGGCTCGCGTGGGGGGAACTCCCAGGAGAGGAGGCGTTTTTCGCCTGGGGTGCAGACGAGGAACGATTTGAAGGGACGGCCCTTTTTGGAGATCATGCCTTCGATGAGGGCGGTTTTGCCGTCGGTGAAGAAGAGGCGTGCGTTTTCCTGGGAGATGGCTTTTTTGCAGAGCTCTTTGGGGAGGCGGGCGTTGCAGTCGCCTTTGGGAGAGGCGGCGAGTTTGCAGAGGTAGCTGTCTGTCGTGTCGTAGATCATTTGGCCTTTACGTCCGGCTTTTTCGCAGACGGGGCAGGGGGCAATCGCGACGGCGTTGTCCCAATCGATGGCTTCGGGGTCATTGCCGTCGGGGAAGAGGAAGGAGACTTTGTGGTCTTCGCCGATTTGGAGGGCGGCGTTGAAGTCTTTGCCTTTTTTGCTGCGGAAGCCTTCGAGGGGGCCGACGACACGTTTTTCAATGAGGGTGCGGATTTCGTCCTCGCTGAGGGTGCGTCCGGCGACGGTTTTGTAGACGCGGAGTTTGACGCCGGGGAGTTTGCATTCGTAGAACTCTTCGGTCTGCTTGAAAGCGACTTCGCCATGCGGGGGCATGTTGGCGAGGAATTCAGGGAAGACTTTGTCTTTGGCGGCCTTGGAGTAGGCTTTGGTGCGTTCGACGATCTGGGTAGTGAGGCTGCGGATGTCCCGCATGAAGGTGGTGCGGTCGAGCTCGTTTTGCTCCATTTGGCGGAGCTTGTATTCCCATTGGCCGGTGAGTTCGGGGGAGCTGAGGGTGTCGATGCCGATGGTGCTGATCTGGTCGATGAGGGTGAGGCCTTTGGCGCTGACGTGGAAGTCGCGGCCATCACGCTCAATGTATTTGTCCATGATGAGGCCTTCGATGATGGCGGCGCGTGTGGCGGGGGTGCCGAGGCCGCGTTCGCTCATGGCTTCGGCAAGTTCCTCATCTTCGACGAGTTTGCCGGCCTTTTCCATGGTGCCGAGGAGGGTGGCTTCGGTGAAGCGGGCGGGGGGCTTGGTCTGGAGTTCGTTGACGTCGAGACCCAGGGTGTCGGCGGTGTCGCCGTCGCGGGCGGCGGTGAGGAGTTTGCCACCGGAGCCGGCGTCTTTGCCATCGGCGGCGGCGGCTTCTTCAGCGGCGGCTTTGCCGTAGACGGCGAGCCAGCCGGGGATGCGGAGGACTTTGCCGTCGGATTTGAAGGCGTCCTGGCCGACGCGGGTGATGCGGGCGGTGACTTCGAATTCGGCGGAGGGGAAGAAGACGGCGACGAAGCGGCGGAGGACCATGTCGAACAGTTTTTGTTCGGCTTCGGGAAGTTCTTTGGGCGGGATGACGCCGGTGGGGATGATGGCAAAGTGGTCGCTGACCTTGGTGTTGTCGAAGACGCGTTTGTTCAGGCGCACCCAGCCGCTGTCGAGGGCGGTGGCGGCGTGGATGCTAATTTCACCGGCGACGGCGTCTGATTTTCCGCCTTTGGAGGCGAAGGCTTTGAGGGTGTCTTTGACGGTGTCGAGGTAGTCGTCGGGGAGGTAGCGGGAGTCGGTCCGGGGGTAGGTGAGGACCTTGAATTTTTCGTAAAGAGCCTGGGCGATTTGCAGGGTGCGGCGGGCGGAGAAGCCGAAGCGGTTGCTGGCTTCGCGCTGGAGGGAAGTGAGGTCGTAGAGGAGCGGGGGGGCTTGTTTGGCGGGCTTGGTGGTTTGCTCGATCTTGCCTGGTTTGCCCTTGCAGCGGTCGGCGATGGCTTGGGCTTCGGCCTGGGTCCAGAGGCGTTCGGCTTTGCGGTGTTCGTCGGTTTCGTCTTTTTTGAAGGACTCGTTGATCCAGCGGCCTTCGTAGCGGCCGGCTTCGACTTCGAAGAGGCCGATGACTTCGAAATAAGTGCGGGACTCGAATTTTTGGATTTGGAGTTCGCGCTCGGCGAGAATGGCGAGAGTGGGAGTCTGGACGCGGCCGACGGGGGTGAGGCGGAAGCCGCCGTGACGGGAGTTGAGGGCGGTGAAGGCGCGGGTGGCGTTGATGCCGACGAGCCAATCGGACTCGGAGCGGCATTTGGCGGCGGCGGCGAGGGGTTGCATGTCGCGGTCGCTGCGGAGGCGCTGGTAGGCATCGAGGATGGAGCCCTGGGTCATGGACTGCATCCAAAGGCGCTGGATGGGTTTGTCGATGCCAGCGGCTTCGACGATGTAACGAAAGATGAGTTCCCCTTCACGGCCGGCATCGCAGGCATTGATGAGGGAGGAGACGTCTTTGCGCTTCATGAGGCGCTTGAGAAGTTTGAAGCGTTCCTCGGTCTTTTCGATGGGTTTGAGGATGAAGTCGGGAGGGACGATGGGGAGGTGATTGAAGCCCCAGCCGATTTTTTTGCCATCGACTTCGGGCATGCCGAGTTCGAGGAGGTGGCCGATGGCGGAGGAGATGACGTGGGAATCGTTTTCGTACCAGTCTTTCTCCTTTTTGAAGGCAGTCATGCCGGGGGCACGAGCTAGGGCGCGGGCAAGATCAGCTGCCACACTGGGTTTTTCGGCGATGATAAGTGCCTTGGACATAGGGGGGTAGAGCTTGGGGCATAAAGGGGGCGGCGTCAATGGGGGCGTTTTCTTGAGGGAAAACGCCACGATTGGAGACCTTCGGCGGGCGAAACGGTGAGTTTGCCGAGAGCGGAGGTTTGGGGTGTCGCCGGGACTTGTGGCTGCCTGGGAGCGCTACTTTTTGCTCGTTTTGACGAGGTGGGCGATGATTTGATCGACGGTGATGCCCTCGGCATCGGCGTGGAAGGTGGGGACGAGACGGTGGCGGAGGGCGGGGGCGGCGAGGGCCTCGATGTCGTCGGTGGTGACGTGGGTGCGGCCTTGGAGGAGGGCGCGGACTTTGCCGGCGAGGACGAGTTGCTGGCTGGCGCGGGGTCCGGCACCCCAGGAGAGCATTTCTTTAACGTAGGGGCTGGCGTCGGGTTCGGTGGGGCGGGAGGAGCGGACGAGATCGAGGACAAAGTCGACGACATGATCGGGGACAGGGACTTTGCGGACGAGGGCCTGGGCGGCTTGGAGGTCTTCGGCGGTGAGGACGGCCTCGACTTCCTGGGTTTCGCCACCGGTGGTGCGGGCGATGATTTCCCGTTCGTCATCGCGGGTGGGGTAATTGACTTTGATGAGGAAGAGGAAACGGTCCTTTTGGGCTTCGGGAAGAGGGTAGGTGCCTTCCTGTTCGATGGGGTTTTGGGTGGCGAGAACGAAGAAGGGTTTGGGGAGGGAAAAGGTTTCGCTGCCGACGGTGACGGATTTTTCCTGCATGGCTTCGAGCAGGGCGGCCTGGGTTTTGGGCGGGGTGCGGTTGATTTCGTCGGCGAGAATGATTTGGGAGAAGATGGGGCCGGGTTGGAAGGTCAATTTGCGGCGACCGGTTTCGGGGTCTTCCTGGATGATTTCGGTGCCGGTGATGTCGGCGGGCATGAGGTCCGGGGTGAACTGGATGCGGCGGAAGGAAAGGTGAAGGGCGTCTGCGAGGGTTTTGACGAGAAGGGTTTTGGCGAGGCCGGGAACGCCTTCGAGGAGGCTGTGGCCGCCGGCGGCGATGGCGATGAAGAGCTGCTCAATGACGTCGTCCTGTCCAACGATTCGACGGCCTAAGGCGGCTTTCAGTTTGTGGTATCCTTCGACGAATGCGGTGGCGGCGGCTGTGTCAGACATAGGGAATTCGGGGCGTGATGAAGAGAAGAGAACGTGAGGAGCGGGCGACTCTGGCGGAAATCGGAGGGGAAGCGAGTGTTTTTAGGTCGGGGAAGACAGAGGCAGAGAGGGAAGGGCAGGGGTGAGTCTGGGAAGGTAAATTTTTGTTTGTAAAAAAGTTGGCACGCTTGCTGCTTGATGGGGCATGTGCTGATCCAACTCATCAGCTTTTCAACCATGCTAGCATCATCTAATACCTATTGGCGAGCCATGGCAGGCGGAATCTCCGCAGCCATCGCTCTTTTCGTTTCTCCAGTATCAGCTCAGGAGACGGCGCCTGCTGCGGCACCGGCAGCTGAGGCTCCGGCTGCGGCGCCTGAGGCTGCTCCGGCGGAACCAGCGGCGGCTACTTTGGAGCAGCGCATTTTCGACTTGGAAAAGTATGTGACCAACGGTCAGGCCGGCAAAGATGGTGATGTGACTTGGAAATCCAACATCGCCGGTCCTGGTCCTGGCCACAATGCCTGGCAAATGGTCAGCACCGCCTTGGTGTTGTTCATGACTCTCCCTGGTTTGGCTCTCTTCTACGGTGGCTTGGTCCGCAGCAAAAACGTTCTCTCCGTCTTCGCTCAGTGCTTCGGCATCGCGGGCTTGGTGACCATCCTCTGGTGGGCCTGTGGTTACAGCCTGTCCTTTGGCGCTGGCAATGCGTTCATCGGCGACATGACCTACAAGTTCCTGGACGGCGTTTCCCCTTACGCTTCGGGTGCGGGCTACTGGTGGATCAGCGATGCGATGTGGAGCATGTTCCAACTGACCTTCGCCATCATCACTCCTGCTCTGATCATTGGTGCGATCGCTGAACGCATGAAGTTCATCGCTGTGATGCTCTTCGTGGCGATCTGGATGTTCGCTGTGTATTTCCCCTTCGCTCACATGGTTTGGGCGACGACCGGCTTGATGTGCGGTCCTCTTAATCCTGATGCGGCGATCAAAGCGATCGACTTCGCAGGTGGTACCGTGGTTCACATGACCTCAGGCTGGAGCGCCCTGGTGCTTTGCTTGATTCTTGGCCCTCGTAAAGGTTTCGGCAAAGAGCCAATGGCTCCTCACAGCATGGTGCTCTGCGCCATCGGCACAGGTATGCTCTGGGTTGGCTGGTATGGTTTCAACGCAGGATCCGCTCTGGGTGCTGACGGCATCGCTGCCAACGCCTTCATGACCACCACGCTGGCAGCCGCCACCGCCGGTTTTGTTTGGGCGCTGCTTGAGTGGGTGCTTCGTGGAACGCCTTCGGTGCTTGGTTTCTGCTCCGGCATCGTGGCCGGTCTGGTGGTGATCACCCCTGGCGCTGGCTTCGTGACCGCTTCTTCGGCTGTCATCATTGGTGTTCTCGCTGGTATCATCCCCTTCCTCGCTGTGGCTTACTTGAAGAAGATGCTCGGCTACGATGATGCGCTGGATACGTTCGGCATTCATGGTATCGGCGGAACTTTGGGTGCCATCCTGACCGGAGTCTTCGCTGATGAGAAGGCGAACTCGATCGTGGCAGGCCTCAAGGAAGGTCTTTTGATGAACCAACTCAAGGCCGTTGCCTTGACGATCGTCTGGAGCGTGGTTGCTACCGCAGTCATCGCGTTCATCGTCAAGATGGTGGTTGGATTGAAGGTGTCAGCTGAAGTTGAGCAAACGGGTTTGGATCAGCCTGAGCACGGCGAGTCCGGCTACGAAATGCACTAATCGGTTCGGCGAACCTTTTGGATTGATCTCATTGAGGCCGGGGTGCGAAAGCATCCCGGCCTTTTTCGTTTTGGGAACCAGTGGTGATGGTGCGTTGCGCGATTTCCGGTGGAGTGTTAGACCGGTTCTCGAGAACCGGTCTATGTCTTGGACCGGGTCGAAGCGGGGTCAATCGGGCTTACCCTTTTTGAACGATCAATCGTATGCGCCTCAAGGATTCCGCATTTCTGAATCCCGGGGAGATTGGGCTAAGCCAGGCCCTGGCGGTCGACGATTTGATGGGTCTGGCGGTTTTTGAGGATGCTATCCTGGGGGAGGACGCCGGTGAAATTGGTCAGAGGATAGATGAGGCTGCGGCGGCCGATGAGGGTGCCGGGGTTGAGCACGGAGTTGCAGCCGATTTCGGCGCGATCGCCGATGACGGCGCCGAATTTGCGGAGTCCGGTCGGGGTGGAGCCGTCGTCGTGGTGGATGGTGACGTTTTTTCGATCGAGGCGGACGTTGGAGAGGATGACGCCGCCGCCGAGGTGGGCACCGAGACCCAGGATGGAGTCGCCGACGTAGTTGAAGTGAGGGACTTCGCAGTCGTCGAAGAGGATGCAGTTTTTGAATTCGCAGGAGTTGCCGAGGGTGCAGCCTTCACCGACGATGACGTTTTCCCGGAGGTAAGCGCCGGAGCGGATGACGGTGTGCCGGCCGATCCAGGCAGGGCCTTTGATGACGGCGCCGGGTTCGATGATGACACCTTCATCGATGAAGACGTGTTCGCCCAGGTAGACGCCGGGGGGGAGTTCGGTGCGGATTTCGCGTTTGAGGCGGAACTCGAGGTAGGACTCGATGCGAGTGAGGGCGGTCCAGACGGGCTCGTCTTCGGGGAAGAGCAGAGCGTGCTGGGTGGCGTTGAGGTCCAGGTAGTCGCGGGAGCGGAAGTCCATGCGTGAGGGGGTGGATTACACGGTGAGGACTTCTTTTTCCTTGGAGGCGATGTGCTGGTCGATGTCGGCGACGCTTTTGTCGGTGAGGGTTTGGACTTCTTTTTCGAGGCGATGGAGGTCGTCTTCGGTGATGAAGCTTTCTTTTTGGCCTTTTTTGAGGGTTTCGATGGCATCCCGGCGAGCGGAGCGGACGCGGACTTTGGCTTCCTCGCCCATTTGGCGGACGAGTTTGACCATTTGCTCACGGCGTTCCTGGGAGAGGGCGGGAATGGGGAGTCGGATGACTTTGCCTTCGATGGAGCCGTTGAGACCGAGGCGGGACTCGCGGATGGCGCGGTCGATGTCGCGGAGGGTGGAGGAGTCGAAGGGCTCGATGCGGATGAGGCGCGAGTCGGGGGTGGTGATCATGGCCAACTGCTTGAGCTTCATGTTGGAGCCATAGCTGGTGACATGAACGTCGAGGCCTTCGACGAGGGCCGGGGAGGCTTTGCCGGTGCGAACGGCGGCGAATTCGTGGATGGCGTATTCGACGGCCTTGGACATGGCCTCTTCGGTTTCCATCATGGTGAGTTCGGGGTCCATGGGTGAGGAGTGTGTGGGGTCGGGGATTCGGGGTCAGTTGACGTAGGTGCCGACGTGTTCGCCGGTGAGGGCGCGGCGGATCATGTCTGGTTCCACCATGCTGAAGACGCAGATGGGCATGTTGTTTTCCATGCAAAGGGAGAAGGCGGCGGCGTCCATGACTTTGAGCTGGCGGACGAGGCAGTCGTGGAAGCTGATGCGGTCGTAGCGCTTGGCGTCGGGGTTTTTGTTGGGGTCACTGTCGTAGATGCCGTCGACTTTGGTGGCCTTGAAGACGCATTGGGCATCGATTTCACTGGCGCGGAGGGCGGCGGTGGTATCGGTGGAGAAGAAGGGGTTGCCGGTGCCGGCGGCAAAGATGACGACGCGGCCGAGTTCGAGGTGGCGCATGGCTTTGCGGCGGATGAAAGGCTCGGCGACATTGTCCATTTTGATGGCGCTTTGGACGCGGGTGGGGACGTCGAGGGCTTCGAGCATGCTTTGAACGGCGAGGGCGTTCATGACGGTGGCGAGCATGCCCATGTAGTCTGCGGTGGCGCGTTCCATGCCGCGGTTGCTGGCGCTGACGCCGCGCCAGAAGTTGCCACCACCGACGACGACGGCGATTTCGAGGCCTGCCTGGTGGGCTTGTTTGATTTGTGTGGCGATGTCTTCGACAATCGGAGGAGAGATGTTGTCGGTGCTGCCAGGCTCCCGAAGGGCCTCGCCACTCAATTTTAACAACACACGACGGAACGGTTTTCGGTCTGATGAATCACCCATGAAACGCTTTGATTGGTTTGAACCCGAATTCCTCGACTGGAAGCAGCGCATCCGCCACCTCCATTGCGGAATCCGGATTTATCAAACATGATGCGGCGGGGACTTGCAAAGGTTTTATCTCATGATGCGTAAGGCGATGTTGATGAATCATCCGGGCTAGGGCTGGGGAAGTGAGTTTTCCGGGTATCAGATGGGGAGCCGGAGCTGGGGGTGGGAGGGGTCTGTAAGGGTGGAGACGCCGATGCCGAGAAGGCGGAGCGGGCTGGTGACGAGGCGGTGGCGGGCGAGGAGGTAGCAGGACAGGCGGTAGATTTCGGAGGCGGTGACGACGGGTTCTTCGAGGCGGATTTGGCGGGTCAGGGTGGTGAAGTCGGTGTAGCGGACTTTGACCTGGACTGTGAGGGCGCCGAGGCCGTGGCGTTCGAGGGTGAGGGCGATGTCGTCTGACATTTCGCGGAGGGCAGCGCGGAGGGTGGGGCGGTGGTCGGTATCTTGGGCGAAGGTGTTTTCGGAGCTGATGCTTTTGCGGTCTTCGCTAAGGTCAAGGGGGCGGTCATCGAGGCCGAAGGCGCGTTGTTTGAGGCGTTCGGCGAAGGAGCCGACGAGGGGGGAGAGATCGATTTGGGTGTCCTGGATGTCGGCGATGGTGGTGAGGCCGCGTTCTTCGAGGTGGGAGGCGGTGACCGGACCGACGCCGTGGATGGAGCGGACGGGGAGGGGGCGGAGAAAGGTGATGCGGTCGCGGTTGCGAATGAGGGTGAGCCCATCGGGCTTTTGGAAGTCGCTGCCGAGTTTGGCGAGGAATTTGTTGGAGGCGACGCCGATGCTGGCGGTGAGGCCGCGTTGGGTTTGGATTTGGTCTTTGATTTGGCGGGCGAGAGGGAGGGCGGATTCGAGGAGGCTGTCCTGGTCTTGGGCGGGGTCTTGGGCCAAAACGGAGGTGAAATCGAGGTAGGCTTCGTCGACGGAGATTTGCTCGATGGAGGGGGTGAAGGCGCGAAGGATCTGCATGACTTCGGCGGATTCGGAGCGGTAGGCGTCCATGCGGGGGCGGACGAAGATGCCGTGGGGGCAGAGTTTGCCGGCGGTGCGAGAGGGCATGGCGGAGCGGACCTGGAACTTTCGGGCTTCGTAGCTGGCGGCGCAGACGACGCCACGTTGGTCGGGCGGGGAGCCGACGATGACGGGTTTGCCCCGATATTCGGGATGGTCACGCTGTTCGACGGACGCGAAGAAGGCGTCCATATCGACATGGAAGATGATGCGATTGACCAGGGTTGTCAGTTGTCTTTGATTTCGGGAAGTTTGACGGTGCCGGGAGGCATTTCAGGGGAAGGCATGCGGACGAGGAGCCAGGTTTGGGTTTGCTCAGTGCCGAAGTGGACGAAGAGACTGGCGACATCGTTTTCGAAGTTCGAGAGACCGGTTTCGTAGACGGTAGAGTTCACTTGGCCGATGTGCCAGGCGACGCGTTGGGATTTGAAGTCGAGCTGACCGGTGATGGGTTGCTCGTCTCCAGTCATGACGTTTTTGTAGGCACCGGCGACGATGCCCGCCTTGTCGATGGAGAGTTGGAAGAACATGGTGGCGTCGCCTTGTTCCTGTTGGGTGAGTGCCCAAACGCCAACCGGGAGCCAGTCGCCCTGGGGTTGGGCGAGGGTGGTTTCGGGGGTCTCGGAGGTCGGTTCGGCCGTGTCGGGAGGGGGAGTGGGGACGGGGACCTCCTCAAGAACGGGGTTGGCCAGGGCAATTGTTTGCTCGCGGTAAGTGGTGGCGTTGCCTGCGGATTGGCCGTTGATGTAAATGGTATCGCCTTCGTAAATGACGGTTGTGCCGGGGTCATAGACAATGGGTTGTGGGGCGATGGCTTGGCCGAAGAAGTAGCCCACGGAGGACCACAAGACGGGCCGCCACCACCACCAAGGGGAGTGGGCATAAACGATCGGGCGAGGGTGCCACCAGCAGCTGCCCCACCAATGGACATTGAAGAAGGAGTTGTGGTAGTGAAAGGGGGCGGTGCGATACCAAATCTCGTTGCAGCGGTGTCCTCGGTAGCCCCAGACATCCCGGTGCCATGTGCGGTAAGCGGGTGTTCCCCAGCTGTTATGCCAGCCGGGTTGGTTCCAATGGCTGTTGACGCTGGTCCACTGCTGATTGCGATTGATTTGGAAATTGTTGACGACCGTTTGGTTGTTCGAGTTCCATTGATTGGAGATGTTGGTGAAGTTGTTGTCGTTATTCTGCCAGCTATCGGGCCAATCCGGGCGCTGAGGGCGAGCTGGACGCCCTGGAGGATCCGGAATGGTGGGGCGATTGCTGATCCCGGGGAAACGATTGCCGGGGAGGGTGGTTGGGCGATCGGTGATGGGGGGGAGTTTGCCCGGGAGCGTGGTGGGGCGGTCGCCGATGGGGGGGAGTTTGCCAGGGAGGGTGGTGGGGCGGTTGGTTATGGGAGGGAGTTTGCCGGGTAGGGTGGTGGGGCGGTTGGTTATGGGAGGGAGTTTGCCGGGCAGGGTGGTGGGGCGATCGGAGGGTTTGAATACCAGGTCATTGCCGCCGCCGGGGCGTTTGTCGGGGAATGAGGGGCGAGTCGTTGGGAGGGCGGGCTTGGTCTGAGGGATTGAGGGTCTGCTGGGTTTTGCTTCGGGAATCGAGGGTCGGGTTTGTGGGCGATAGCCCATGTCCGGGCGCGAAGGGGAGGGTTTGGAAGCGGTGGGGGGCTTGATTGAAGCTGGGGGTTTGGAGGGTTTGCTGTAGCTGGGTTTACTGGGTGCAGGTCTACTGGGGGCTGGTTTTGTTGTTGGGCGATAGCTTGGGGCGGGTTTGCTGTGGCTGGGCTTGCTTGCAGAGGGTTTGGGGGCTGGTCTGGAGGCGGGCTTCGAGGGTGCTTTGGAGGGAGATCTGGAGGGGGCAGGACGGGAGGCGCCGCCACCGCCGACGCCTCGTGCGAAGGAGTGAGCGGGTGTGCCGAGAATGATCGCCAGGCCGCAGAACAGAGAGAAGAGGACAAAGGTGGATTTCATTTGTCTGATGCTTTTGGGGTTTCGTCGGCGATGCGGGTGATTTCGATGCGATCACGGTTGGGGAGGACCTCGCCGCTGACGACCCGGTTCACGTTGTCGAGAGTGATATGCGTTTCATCGACGATTGTGATGACGTGCTGGCTTGAGGCTTGGCTGCCGTCCGGAAGGGTGGCGCTGATATTGACCAGCCACTTGTCGCCATCCTGACGCCAGGTGCATTCTCCGAAGCCTCCCTCGTTGTCGAAGATCCAGGAGCGAAGTTGATCGCTAGTGGAGTCGTAGCCGATGACTTCGACGCTCACAAAAGCGGCACCGTCATCTTTGGTGATGCGGGTGGTGCGTGAAATGAAGCTACCGTCCAACGTCCATGTGGCCTCAGAGGTGGGGGAGTCAGCGGAGTCTCCCATGCGCCATTTGCCGATCATCCATTCGAGGGAAGCAAGAGCCTCTTCAGCGGGTTCCGTTGAGGAGACCACGGACTCATGGACTTCCGCGATGAACCATTGGCCGTCCTTTTTCACATGGGTGGCGCTGTAGGTGGTCACTTCCGAAGCGTTGCCTGAGGTGACGGTTGACGTGCCATTTTCGACCAAGACATCTGGGGTTAGGAAGCGGGCGGATTCGGTGGCCAGTGTGAGTACAGAATCTGGGTTCGACGTGAAGTAGGACTGCAATTGTTCCTGGATCGCAGCCTGACCTTGAAACGTATCGCCAGAGTCAGTCGAGTAGGTGGCGTCTGCGGCAAACAGTGAAGCCACTGATTTGGGATCCTTTTTCTCCCAGGCAGCGACGTAGGCGGCTGCACGCTCACGGGCGATCGCGTCAGCGGGTGAAGCCGATTCTTGAGCCCTTGAGAAGGGATTGGTGGTCAGGAGAAGGGTCAAACTCAGCGTCAGAATGAGGGCTTTCATGGGGGATGATTGGGAGAGGGGTGACGGATCAACTTTGAGGGGCGAGCGGCCTAAGATTCCTAGACGTTATCAAGTGCCGGTCTTCGACGCAAGTTCAACGAAGCCGGATTTTTTCGGGCTTTGGAAGTCTTGGCAAAGGAGCGTGAAAATCCTGCAAGCGCGGGAGTGGTTGAATTTGAGAGTGATTGCGCACGGAGGGCGCGGAGGGCACGGAAGTTGAGGGCTATGCTGGATCTACTTGATTTCGATGGTGGTTCCGACGGCTTGTTCGTAGATTTGGTGGAGGAGGAAGGTTTGTTGGGCGCCGATTTTTTCGAGAGTGGGCCTGAAAACTCAATGGGAAAGGAGGTGAAGTTGGAGGCCGGCGGTTTCGAAGCGGCGGAAGTCGGTGTCCAGGGTGGCGAAGGGAAGACCGGAGCGGATGGCGAAGGCTGCGAGGTATGCGTCCATCCAGACTTTGGGCGAAGCGGAATGGATGGCGGCGAGTTCGAACCAGAGATCACGCGTGCCTTTGGGTTCGGCATTGAGGCAGTGGATGTGAGGCTGGGCGCACCAACCTTGAAGCATTTCCACCGCCCTGGAATTGGTGATCGCAGGGGCATCGTAGCCGCGACAGATCGCAGGGGTGGTCAGAAGGCGGAGGAAGGAATGCTCAACGGCGCGAGAGAGGTTGGCTGGATCTTCTGCGGATCTCTGACGGATGAATTTCGAAGCGATCGCGTGATGTGGATGCCTTTTGAAGTAATAGGCCAACCATAAATTGGTATCAACGAAGTAACCCGGCACGTCGCAAGTCCTCCTCCTCGTTGGCGCGTTCGATCATCGCTTGGGATTCCTTTGCAGTGGGGGGAACAAAGCCCGGGGTGTTCAGCGAGCGGGACACCGCCATGCCTGTCTTGGGATCGATTGTGTAGGGCCGTTCGCCTTCTCGTAGCGTTTCAACTGCCGGGGTATCCATGCCTTTTTCGAGCAGGTCGGCGATGACTTCCTCGAGTTTACGGCCTTCGGAAGCGGCGCGAATTTTCACCCGGCGCATGAGCGGATCTGGCAGATCGAGGGTGGTTCGCATGGGAACAGAATGCCAGCTTTGTGTTTTTATGTCAAGGTTGGAGCCCTTTGGGAGTGATGGCGCACGGTCATTTCGGATCACTTGATCTCGATGGTGGTTCCGACGGCTTGTTCGTAGATTTGGTGGAGGAGGAAGGTTTGTTGGGCGCCGATTTTCTGGCCGAACTGAGCCAGGACGTACATGCCGACTGCGATCAGGAGCATGAGGGTGGCGATCCAGAGGCCCCAGGCGGGCATGTTGAGCCAGAGCTGGCAGGCGCCGAGGAGGCCGGAGAAGATTCCAAACAATCCGACGAGCATGTAGCCGTAAAGGAAGGCGGACCAGACGTCGGTGTGGGGACCGTAGGTGCCGTCGACGCGGGTTTTGCCTTCGAGCTCGGGTTCGAGGCTGAGGCTGAGACGGGGGGACCAGTAGTGGGTGTCTTTTTCCAGGATGTGGAGGCTGACGTAGCCGGGGAAACTTTTCACGGAACAACGGTCGGCCTGTTGTTGGGCGCTGGAAACGATGGTGTGCTGAGCGGTTTCGATGTCTGAGTCGATCACGTGTGAAAAGCGGGGTCGGAGACGGAAACTGCTCATGAGAAGAGTGTGTCTGAGCGTGCGTGTCGGCGTCTAGTCTGAATCTTGTGGTTTGATGGACGTATGTTGTTTGGGGTCTCCAGGCATGACTCTGCAAAAGAGGGTACGCAGAGGCGCGGAGGGGGAGGAGGCGCAGAGGGGGAACGAGGGACGGGGGACTGGGGGGAACGTTGAACTTCGAACGTTGAACGTTGAGAGACTGAATTGACTCAGCGTCCCCGCTGGGCCCTTCGGGTAGCCTTCGGCTATCTGTCTCGCTCCGCTCGGCTGGCAGATAGATGGGGGGCAGAAAGAAGGGGAACCACGAATGGCACGAATGGGCACGAATATGAGAGGGAGGAGGTAGGCAGGAGAATGGGGGCAGGAGAATTTGGTGGGTGGGGTCTGAGAGGGTGTGAGAGGGGAACGTTTAAAGTCGAACGCTGAACTTTGAACGTTGAGAGACTGAGGCTGGCAGAAAGATTGGGGGCAAAAAGAAGGGGACCACGAATGGCACGCAGAGGCGCGGAGGGGGGGGAGGCGCAGAGGGGGCCCGTTCTTCGCTGAAGCTTCGAAGGGTTCGCTGCGCGAAGGGGAACGTTTGGCGTTGAAATTTGAACTTTGAGAGACTGAATTGACTCAGCGTCCCCGCTGGGCCCTTCGGGTAGCCTTCGGCTATCTGTCTCGCTCCGCTCGGCTGGCAGAAAAATGGAGGGCAGAAAGAAAGGGAACCACGAATGGCACGCAGGGGCGCGGAGGGGGAGGAGGCGCAGAGGGGGCCCGTTCTTCGCTGAAGCTTCGAAGGGTTCGCTGCGCGAAGGGGAACGTTGAACGGTGAACTTTAGGAGACCGAGACTGGCAGAAAGATGGGGGGCGGAAAATGGAAAGGGTTTATTGGAGTTGGGTAACGGTGTGTCAATGACGGTAGGTAGGCACCCTGCTCGAAATGAATCGGTGTGCCGGACGGGCGTTCCGCTTCGGCATTGATCGGCTGGGTCGGTAGTGAAAAAGGTAACAGGGGTGAACGAAATGGGGTCGAACTGAAGCCGAAGGTAGAAATGATTGATATGGTGTGCTGAGAGTAGAGTGGAATTGGAGGGAGCGGCGGAACGGCTTCCAATCAGTCTGCCAAAGCACTCGATGTAATCTTTTCGGTGATCGAGAACGTGAGCGGTCCCTTTGCGATCGCAAGAAAGACGGCGTGGGTCTATGCATATTACGCATCAAAGAAGGCGGGCAATTCAAGGCGCGGTTGTAGGGCGGAGATGAACATCGCGAGTCAGCGCAGGGCTTTGGCGAGAGTGGTGAAGGTGTGTACGGTTTTATGAGAAACCCCACTGTTGGCGATGTCGCCGAAAATACTCCGACCGTGGCCGCAAGTTGGCCTGTGGGGCAAACTGAAGCATCCGCCCACGATACGTGGTTAGCCCCAAGTCATCAGGCCCCCACTCTTGAAATCTTTCGGGTTGGATCAGGATGCGAAACTGATCGTCCACGGACCATAATCCGCGATCGAAGGCCCAATGCACGTTGCGTGAGAGTGCCAGGCCATTGTGGATGTCGTCATTTCGTGTCTTGGCCCAGGGTTCAATGTGGGCCGCTTCCACCACCGATTCGCCGGTCTGCGTGATGATTCGATAGCCCGTCAGTGCGCAGGTGTGTTGGTAGCCACAAACCACCTGCACGCCAAAACGAGCTGAGCGTCCTTGCTCCACGGCTTGTGCAGCGGTATCGGTGTTGAGCAGGTGCAGTTCCTTCTGAAACTCCAGCGTCTGAGCTCGCACCCCCAGCAGGGCGTAGAGCGCGATGCGTTCCGCAGGTGGAAAATAGGTTTCCACGAGGATGATGCGTGCGCTGCGGCGGAAGTCCGCATCTTGCATGAGGGTCAGGAACTCAGGATCGAGCTGAATGGACTGCGTGACATCGACGCTCGCGGACGGACGCTTTTCGCCGTCCAACGCCTGCCAGAAACCTTGCGATTTCAGATAATAGAACGGGTAGCTCAAATCGACCCTGCCTCCCCAACGTGGCAATGCGATGGAACTGAAAGCATTGAATCGCACATGCAGACTTGGGGTGCGTAGCAATGATTGTTCCTGCAATTCCCCATCCTGGGCCATGTCCAAAAGCGACAGCAGCATGCATGGTTTGTGCGGAGCTGCGCCCTTCGCTCGTGAGCGATTCGGGTTCAGTTTACGCAGCTTGTTCAGCCAAAAGGAGTGGCAGTTCATGGATGAAAAATCTAACCTCCGCGACGATTCTGTTCGAACATTTCGACCGGCATCGGATGGTCGAGTCGCCAAACCATTTGAATGGGGCGTTCGGACTGGAAACTCACGAGCTTCGCTGGGCCGAGGAACGTGAAAGGAGCGGTAACTCCATCCACTCTTTTGCGAGAGCGAACGAAGAACAACATAGTAAGTCCGCGCTCTTGGTGGTGAATGAAGTTTTGGCCCGTTTCACTCGCTTGGCTCGTCGCCCCCTGAGTTTCCCAATGGAGGAGTTCACGGCTGACGGGGTAGTCCTGATACATCGTGCTGGGCGAAAACTGTTTCTCGGTTTTCTGAAATGTAACCAAAGCTAGGATGGCATTAATTGCAGGGCAACGAATAACTCCAGAGCCTGCTATACCAGCTGATTCGAAGGATGCTTGCCCAAGGGCAGCCTTAATCTCGTCATTGCCGTATGTGGCGTGGAGTTCCAGCGAGCATGGGAATGGGAGGTTCAGCGATGCGCTTCTGACTCGGGACTCTTCCTCGGCCCAGGCCAAGACTTCATCGAGGTCACGCAGTAGAGACGGGTTCTTGGCGGCGCGCTGATACGATTCTTCGATGCTCGTCATGCCTAGCTGGCGGCCCGGCTTGCCCCAAATGCGGTAGTGAGTCACGAGCGCCGTGTCTCTGGATTCAGTAAGTGCCGCTGCTACATCTTCAGCCTTCAAGTGGGTGATTACCTTCCGAAGACGCGCAATTTCCCGCGGACCGCTCGTTTGTGCCGCACTGATGAGTGCTGGCCTCAGTTGGTCAATATCGGGGTCGGTCGGTGTCTCGGCGAGGCGAGCAGCGGCTTTCCACTGTGTCCAAGTCTTCTTTCCTGAGAGCAGAATCTCAGGCTCGTAGTCGTGGAAGCGAACGAAATTGCCGAAAGTCAGAGGCAGACCTGATTCGTGCTCGAAGGATTCGAGGCGGTCGGGTACTTGGACGGCGATGTTTCGCAGATTCTCACGGATGTTCGCCAGCACATGCTCTCGTGCGACCCGATCGAGTTGGATGCTGCAACCAGCCGGGAGATGGGGGAAATCCATCTCAACCTCTCGCTGAATATTAAAGCGGCGCTTTGCAAGCAGCGCCTTCAGCTTCCGGTCGACGCGATAGCGGCGGTGCGATTGCCCGACGAAGTCGAGCACGGTGAGGCAATCCTTTTCAGGCGCGTGGCGCAAACCGCGACCAAGCTGCTGGAGAAACACCGTCAAACTTTCAGTGGGTCGCAGAAACAAGACCGTGTTCACATCAGGAATGTCGAGGCCCTCGTTCAGCACGTCCCGCGTGAATAGGAACCGGATTTTTCCGGCTCGGAAATCGTTAAGCATGGCCGTTCGTTCGTCGGTGGCCGTCTCGCCCACAAGCACGGCGGAAACAATCCCGCGCTCGTCAAACTTCTGCGCCATGAATTCGGCGTGACGAATGGAAACGCAAAACCCAAGGCCCCGAACGCGCTCCAAGTCGGGTTCAAAGCGAAGCAATGAACTCACTACGACATCCAACCTTTGAAGGGCCAACGCGTGAGCACCGGTATAGACGTTCTCCAGTTCGGTGATGTCGTATTTTCCACCGCTCCAGAAGTTATCAGTCGCCAGCGACACAGGGTCAGCTACGCCAAAATAGTGAAATGGACAGAGAAGCTTTTCTTCGAGTGCTTCAGGTAAACGAATCTCAGCGGCGAAACGGTTACCGAAATCTGCCGCCACACTTTCACCGTTCATGCGCTCTGGTGTTGCGGTCAGACCAAGTAGAATTCGGGGACTGAATTGCTTGAAAATTGGTCGATAGCTATCCGCGGGGCCATGATGCGCCTCATCCACGATAATGAAGTCATAGAAATCAGGGCCGACTTGCTCCCACAGACGCCTGTTACTGAGCATCGACACGGAACAGAAGAGATGATCGTAGCGAGCCGCGACATGGGGGCCAACCAGGAGTTCACCAAAATCCGGAACCCGAAGCACGGCTCGAAACGTGCCAACGGCTTGCTCCAAGATTTCCTGCCGATGAGCAACAAAAAGGAGGTTTGCTTGCCTCTGCTTGTCCTCAAAGAACCGCTTGAAATCAAATGCCGCTACGACGGTCTTTCCAGTTCCGGTCGCGGCCACAACCAGGTTTCGCCAGTGCCCGTGAACGAGGCGCTCGGATTCGAGGGCATCGAGAATCCTTTCCTGAAACGGATGCGGGCGAATGTCGAAGAAGACCGGCGCAATTCCCTGCCGCGTCCGCGCGTGTTTGATAGCCTCGCGAAATACAAACGGCTCGTCCGGGTTGAACGCAACGAACTCATGGCTGTTCCAGTAGGTTTCGAACTCCGCGAGGAACTTCTCCAAGATGTGCGGCATGTCCTGCGCCGTGACCTTGAGATTCCATTCCAATCCGCTCGTCATCGCCGCCTGCGACATGTTCGCCGATCCGATGTAGGCAGTCGAAAAACCGCTGTCCCGACGAAAATGGTAGGCCTTGGCATGGAGTCGTGTCCGCTCTGTGTCGTAAGAAACGCGAATCGCAACATTGGGCAAACCCGCCAACCATTCCACTGCCTCTGCATCCGACGCGCCCATGTAGGATGTCGTGATGATGCGCACTTGGCCACCTCGCGCGGCCATTTCCTCAAAAGCCGGCATCAAGAGACGTAACCCCGACCACTTGATGAACGATACGAGCAAATCTACTGAGTCCGCAGACCGCATTTCCTTTCCAAGTTCAATGACAAGTTGCGGGTCCGCAGGTGAACCAGTGAAGAGACTGCTTTCTACTAGAGCCGTCTGCGGTCGAGGCATGCCCCCTTGCGCGTAGTTCGGTGGCGTGATTTCAAGCAGGAGAGGTTTGTCGGCTTTAACGAGGCGATTGCCTTGCAAGAATTCCGTCGATTCATTGCCCGCGATGCGTTCTATAATTTCGTTGCATAGACGCAACCGCGTCTCAGGGTCATCCTCAAGGCGCAGGGCTTTTTCTAACAGCCTTGCAAGAAAGGCTGCGTAACGAGCTGGCTCTTCTTCAGGGTCAAGTTTTCCGAATACCGAGCGCAACTCCGGATGCATTTGCAAGATGGAGTTTAAATCTTCATCGATTAGCGACTCATAGATGCCTTGCGGTAGACCTGCCATGTTTGTGTGTTTTGAAGGATGGACTTCTATTTTGGTAGTGTATCGCGTGAATCGATGAAGAAAACCCGTTGTTCAAGAATAGAGGACAAGTGAATTGGCCGTAGAGCAAGGAATGCTGCTTAATTCCTCCTAGGAATTTGACGACAACTACCACCTGTTTCCCATGCTGGAATCCATGCGTTCACATCGAAGCCGGTAGCCTGGTTTTGGCGTGCTAACTCCGTAAGCCGGAGGCCGGAACGCTTCGCGATGGTGTCGCGGTTATTTTTTAACTGGGGGTTTTCGGGTAGGCGGGCGACAATGCCGGTGAGGGTATTGAAGACGGCGGAGCCGTTGGGGTCGAGTTCCTGGCGGTAGCTAGCGAGGGTGGAGTGATTGGTAGTCAGTGGTCAGTGGGGAAGACGAGGAGGTGCTTCGCGCGGTGCCATGGCGACTCGTGGGCTCCGGGGTCACTGCCCCCGGCTACAGGGTGGGGGACTGGGTGGGGTGTGATGCGGGGGTGGGGAGAGGGGGGGGCGGCTGGAAGCCGTTGTTCCTTGGGAGGGCGGAAGGTGAGAAGAGGGGAAGAGCGGGCGGGGTGCTGCGGACTGAAGTCCGTGCTCCGGGGGACTGGGTGAGTGGTGATTGGGAGCGTCCTGGAATCCGACATTGGAGGCAACCGAGAGGCTTGAGTTGGGAGGGCTTTGTGTATCTTGAGCGCGTTGAATGGGCGGAGTTTGGGTGGAGTAAAAACCATTGCCGAACGATTTTAGGCGATTACACTTTCTTCGTGACCGTGACCTTAAATCTTCCCGATGAACCCGCAGCCCGCCGTTGGACGGAGGCTGAGTTGCGTCTGGAACTGGCCTGTGCGATGCATGCGCGTGGTCAACTGAGCAAGGTGGCTGGGGCTGAGATGGCGGGGGTGGATTTTTTTTCGTTTCAAGAGGCATTGGCGGAGCGGGGCATTGGCCAGTACTCTGTGGACGATCTTCACGATGAGGTGGCTGCGTTGCGCGAGGGTTTTGCTTCTGTGGAGACGCTTCGGCCGGGGAGGTAGATGGTCGTCGTCGCGGATACCTCGGTCCTGCTGAATCTCTGCCGGGTGCAGTTGGTTGATCTGCTTCCCTCCCTGTTCGGTGAAGTATGGATTCCGCCGATGGTCGAGCATGAGTTTAGACCGGTTCTCGAAAGTCTTGTCACCTTGCCCAGCGGCGGAGCGGCCTCATTGGCTGCGTCAGCCGCTTGTCCGCTATTGATTTAATAGCGGGCTGCGCGACTTCCTTGCCACTGAAGCCACTGCGCTCGCCGGATCAAAATGACAATCTTTTCGAGAACCGGTCTGGTCGGCTATCCGTCGTGAATCCGCGTTTTGCGGGGTTGCAAATGCCGCTCTGGGTGAAACGCTCCACTGCGGTTTCGGTGCCTGATGAGGTGAGGGACTGTCCTGATTTGGATTCAGGCGAGACTGAGGCGCTAGCGTTGGCGCTGAGCCTGCGAGCGGACTATGTCCTGGTGGATGATCTTGCGGCGCGACGGGCGGCCATTCGGTTGAACCAGCGCTCGACGGGGATCGGTGGCATCCTTCTGCTGGCGAAGGGGAAGGGCTTGATTCGTGCGGTGGGTCCGTGCCTGGATCAACTTGACGTGGAGGCGCGTTTTTACCTGTCCAAGCCGATTCGGCAAGAGCTACTTCGGTTGGCGGGTGAAGCGGATTGAATCTTGTGGATTTGGGGTTCGCAGTTCGAGGGGGAAGTTGGCGGGGGGAGTGGGAGTTACTGGCTGGAAGATGGGAAAGTAATTGTGCTCGGTTCTCGGTTTGAATGGGGAGGTGGAGACGGGGAGATGTGGAGATGGGGGGATGGGGGGATGGGGGGATGGGGGGATGGGGGCTTCGCGCGGCGGGGCATTGGCGGATCGTGGGCTCCGGGGTCACTGCCCCCGGCTACAGGGTGGGGGACTGGGCGGGTGCGCTGGGTGCTCTGCTCGGTTGAGGAGGAGGATGAGGACGAGGATGAGGAGGGGGGAGGAAGAGGCGGCTTTGCCGCGTTGGGGCGCCAGCGGGCTGGCTTGGGGAAAGCTGCAGCGGGCTGCAGCAGTCCAAGGGCTTGGGGGCGCCTTATCCTGAAATGGGGGGACTCCGTTCCGTACTTCACGCTTGCAGTCCTTAACGCCGTCCGTTATTATCCACGAACGTCAATGCATGATCCGCTCCTTTGCCTGCGATGCTACCGCCCGGCTGTTTCGGCTGGAGAAAGTCCGCGCCTTTCCGCCGGATATCCAGCGCACTGCTCTGCGCAAGCTCACTCAACTTCATGCGGTCACCGAACTGACCCAGTTGCGAATACCACCCGGCAATCGATTCGAAGCTCTCAAAGGCAATCGCAAAGGCCAGTATTCCATCCGGATCAATGACCCGTGGCGCGTCTGTTTCCGCTGGGAAACGGACGGCCCGTGCGATGTTGAAATTGTTGACTACCACTGAAAAATCCAATCTATGAAAAAGCACGCCCCCATCCACCCCGGCGAAGTTCTTCGCGAGGATTTTCTGTTGCCGCTTGGCCTGTCTGAGTATCGCGTTGCCAAAGACATCGGCGTTCCACCTCGCCGCATCAACGAGATCGTCAAAGGCAAGCGCGCCATCACTGTGGATACCGCTCTGCGACTCGACCGTTACTTTCAATGGCCGGCCGAGGTTTGGCTTAACCTCCAAGCCCATTTTGACCGTCAGGTTGCAGAAAATGAAATGGGCGGTGTTCTGGACCTCATCAAGCCTTGTCCCATGGCAAGCTGAGGCTTTGGCGTTGATCGCGAGTCAGGGGCCGTGGGGGGGCAGGTGTGATGGAGATGGGAGATGGGGTAGTGAGTGGTTTGACGAGGCCCGCCGGCCTCGCCCTGCGGGCTACCTTTGGTAGTTTGCCTTCGGCTATCTCCACTACGTTCCGGTTGTCTCGCTCCGCTCGGCTGTGGTTAGTGGTGAAGACGAGGAGGGGCTTCGCGCTGTGTCATGGCGACTCATGGGCTCCGGGGTCACTGCCCCCGGCTACAGGTTGGCGAGGGGGTGGGGTGGGCTGCTCGGTTGAGGAGAACGTGGACGAGGACGAGGACGAGGACGAGGACGAATGGGAGGGGGCTTCGCGCGGGGCATTGGCGACTCGTGGGCTCCGGGGTCGTTGCCCCCGGCTACAGGGTGGGTGAGCGGGCGAGTGCGCTGGGTGCTCGGCTTGGTTTAGGAGAGCGAGGACGAAGGGGAGGGGGGAGGAAGAGGCGGCTTGGCCGCGTTGGGGCGCCAGCGGGCTGGCTTGGGGAAAGCTGCAGCGGGCTGCAGCAGTCCAAGGGCTCGGTGGCTCCGGGGTCACTGTCCCCGGCTACAGGGTGGGGAGGACGGGGAGACGAGGAGACGGCGAGACGGGGAGACGAGGACGAGGACGAGGACGAGGACGAGGACGAGGACGAGGACGAGGACGAGGACGAATGGGAGGGGGCTT
>CANETF010000013.1 GCA_947440575.1 Verrucomicrobiaceae bacterium | reverse complement strand
TTTCTTCTTCGCCATCGCCACCGCCATCCAGCGAAACTCATCGGAGTGCCCCAGCATCATCTTCACCATCATCGTCAAGGGCACCGCCAAAAACATCCCCACCGGCCCCCACATCCACCCCCAAAACAGCACCGATGTCACAATCACCAGCGGTGACGCCCCAAACCGCCTCCCAAGCAGCAGCGGCTCCAAAAACGTCCCCAGCGCTGTGTTGATCCCCAAATACCCCAACATCACCCCAAAGGCACTCCCAAACCCATTCGTCACCAGTGCCAGCAACACCGGCGGCACCCCCGCCAAAATCGATCCCACCGCCGGGATGTAGTTCATCAAAAACGCCACGATCCCCCACAACACCGCATACGGCAGATCAAACATCCAGCACCACACCCACGCCAGAATCCCCGTCGCCACACTGATCAGCGTCTTGATCACCAGATACTTCTGAATATCCGACGCTGACTCCAGCAACTGCCCAAAATACGGCCCCCCCGCCAACTGCACCGCATGCAACCGCCCCCTCGTCCCCACCGCCTCCATCAAGATAAAAACCATCAAAATCATCACCAGCGTCGTCGTCGACACCACAGACGCCGCTGTCCCCACCGTGCTTCCCATGATCGCCGTCAGACCCTGCACAATATTCTGATTGTTCCCCAGCCCCTGCCAATCCCACATCTGATTCACGATCGCGGTCGCCTCCTCCACCCCTTGCCCCTCCAACCAGATCGCCCCCTGATCCAGCAACCCCTTCAGGCCCCGAATGTACGACGGCAACTCATTCTGCATCCGCGTCAGCAAATGCACCCCCGCCTGAATCACAAACACCAGCACTCCCACATTCAGAAGCACCGTCACCAGCACCCCGACCAAATGCGGCACCTTCCGCATCCGCATCCATCTCAAAAAAGGATAGCTCAGCACACTCATGAAAAACGCCAGCACCACCGGGACAAAGAAACTCGCCGCCACCTTCATCCCCGCCAATACCACCACCAAACAAGCCGCCGTTAGCAAAAGCCGGAATCCCCGCTCCTGCCCAGGCTTCAATCCGCCCACTTCACTCTCGCTGTTCATTTCACTCATCCGCAAGCCACCATCCACCCATGCCACCACCCTGACAATAAAAAATCCCGCCACATACCAGCGCTCACCCGAGTTCCCTCACTTCCTCAGCGGATCCTGCAGCAACCCGTTTGCTCTCAATCACTCCACAACCACAAGACCTCGTCAGACCCCGCACCCGCTCGCCAGCGAATCCGCAACCTCAAACGCCCCCCTCTCTGGCATCCAATACCCGATCAGAAAAGCATCGGCTGATCGGAATTGTCCGCTCCACCCGACTTCCGACCACCCTTCGATTTTTTCACCTTGGGGACCTCCACTTCCGCTTCCTCGCCTGCCACCTGCGCTTCCGCTTCCTCCGCCACTTGGACAACCGCCACACTTTCATTCGGCTCGACCGCAGTCACCTCCTCGAAAACCACTCCCGTCTTTTCCACCGGGTCACCCTCAATCTCGTCACTGTCCTCGAACGGGCTCTCCTCATCAAATGGACTCTCCTCATCCGCAAAAGGAACCTCAACTTCACCACCCTCAATCGTTACCGACTCGCTATTCAAACCCTCGAAGGGCGGATCCAACTCAATATCATCCGGCAAAATGGCCCCAGAATGAATTTCCGTCACCTGAGTGTTTTCATCACTTAAATCACTCTTGAGCAACTCTTTAACAGTGTTCCTTCTTTGATTCACGGCCTTCACCTTCGGAATCACCGCCTCTCCCACCCCTGAAGCCTTCGTTATCGATACCTCATCCTGAATTTCATCCTTTTCGTCACTCGCCCGTTTCCGTTCCCGATGCCGACTCACCCGCTGAGCCGTCAGTGCCCGCCCTTTACCCTCAGGCCCATTGTGCCTTCCAAAGTTCGGAAACTGCATCACCCCATCCACCTCCCTCAACCAACCCGCTTTCATCAGCGCAGCACCAAAACCCTTCTTCCCAACCAGCTTGTCAAGAAACTCAAAAGTAATGCTCATTGCGTTAGCATTGATCCGACTCACCTCGGCCCATGACCAAAGTCGAACCAATTTCCCAACCACCGCATCCGGATCCAATCTGAGCTGTGTGGCCATCACACACACCTCTGGCTTGTCCATCGTAACCGTTTCAACTTTGATCCAATTTCGTCCCATTTAGCGTAATGCAATCGTTACTACTGAAATGCAAGCGACTTTCTGTCGGTGCCCATCAACCTCCCTTCACGCTCCGGCTTAAGCCCACCCTCTCCCACTCACCTAGTAACCAACCAAAGGCGACGACAACGTTAGCTATTCGTTACTTATGACGATAAATCCTCACAGCCACATCATCCACCCCAGGAAGAATTCGTTTCCGGATCGTTACCCAAACACCACAAACCAAAGACCTCTCAAGCACCGCCTGCGCAATTTCCCCCGCTAAACTCTCAATCAATCGCCTCGGTCTCTCCGCCGCCAACAGCCTCACCTCCCTCGCCACCGCGTCATAATCCACCGTCGCCGACAAATCATCTCCAAAGCCCTCCACTCTCCCCACCAACTCCAATTCCAGGTCCGCCCGCAGCGTTTGCCATCCCGCCCGCTCCTCATCCGGCACCCCAATTTGAACTGGCAATTCCAGGCCATTGATCAAAATCCGGTCGGCAGCTGTCTCGGTACCTGTAAAAGAACTCATTCACCCACCATACCTCGCTTCACGCATTCTTCCAGCAACACCCGCGTCGGCTGATTCAAATCCATCGCAATTCCCTCTTCCAGAGTCACCCAAACAAACTCCTGCGCCTCTTCATTCAAACTCACCTCAGGACAAGCCCCGACACACTCAACCACATAGTTCAGCAGCAAAAAATGCGCCGAACGCAGAAACTCAGGCGGCTCAATGCAGTCCTGTACCATCACAAACACCACTTTCCCCAGCTCCAAACCCGTTTCCTCCCTCACCTCACGCCTCAAAGCCTCTTCACAAGACTCCCCCCGCTGAATCTTCCCTCCAGGAATTCCCCATCGATGACTCCACTTGTGTGTCCGAATCATCAAAAACCGACCCTCAGCATCCCGGATCAAGGCCCCCACCGTCGCCACCGGCAGCATCTCAGCCCCCGCTTTCCAGCCCCCCAACATCCGCGGCATCGCCTGCAAATCCCTCAACAAAACATCGGGGTCAACCGTCAACAGCTTCGACACAGACTCATAGCCCGTCGCCACAGCCACACTCATCACCCCCGCCGCCCGCGCCGCCTCGATGTCGTGCCTCATGTCACCCACAAAGATCGTCTCCTCCGGCCTCATCTCCATTGCCGCTAGCAAAAGCACCAGTTCGCTTCGCTTATCAATCACCCCGCACGCCACCCGCTCAAAAAACCCCAACACCCCCAGACTCCCCGCCTGCCTCTGAAAATGCTCCAACGGCGCACTGCTCAGCAGCACCATCCTCCGCCCCGTCGCCGCCCCATACTCCAGCATCTCCCTCGCATGCTCCAAAAGCGGCACCTCCCATTCATCCGGAAAATGACAGCGATACAATCGCTGCAATTCGCTCAACTCGATCCCAGGCAGAACCTCCTCATAAAATTCGGTGAACGGCAGCCGAAAACACTCCCGAAACGCCTCTTCCGTCAGCGCTGGCTTTCCGAAATGCTCCAATGTGGCATTCGTCGCATGCAAAACCGACCCCAAGTCATTCGCCAGCGTCCCAGACCAGTCAAAAATCAAATTCTTGATCATGCCATCCGCCTCACCCGGACCTCCACCACCATGTCCTGTGTGCCCTTCCCCAAAAACCTGCCCCCAACCGGCCTCACATCCGCATAATCCCGCCCCACCGCCAACTTGATGTATCGAGGATCCGACTCCCGATCATGCGTCGGATCAAAGCCCTTCCAACCGTAACCCGGCACGAAAATCTCCACCCACGCGTGCGACGCCTCAATCTCATCCGCCGCCGTCTTCCCATTGTAAAAATACCCGCTCACATACCGCGCCGGAATCCCCCGGCTGCGACACATCGCAATCATCACATTGGCAAAATCTTGGCACACCCCCCGCCGCGCCGCCAAGGCCTCCGTCACCGGCGTCCGCGAATCCGTCGCTCCCGGCACATACGCAAACGTCGCGTGCACATGCCTTCCAATCGCCACCGCATCCCACCACAAATGCGACACCGACTCCCCAATCACTCGAATCGCCTCATCCATCACCTCCATCGGTGTCTGGATCAGTTGCGATTCCACCTGATACTCAAACACCGAAATATCCACGTCCCTCGAATCCAATGACTTCAGCGTCAATCCCTCCGGAATCGATCCCCGCATCTCCGCCCTCGTCTCAATCACCGCCGTCGACTCAATCTCCAACGTATCGTGCGGCTCCATCACATCGAAATAATCGACCCGATTCAGGAAAAAATCCCGCCTCGTGATGATCTTCACCGCCGGCGTCACCTTCAAATCAAAGGCCGCACACCGTTGCAGCGGATCACTGATCGGGCACAGACGCGCCTCATTGTGGCTCTCCAACACTTCGCCGTGATAGAGAAACCGCGTCAAATGCACGACTTTTAACGTCATGCCTTCATGATTGCCGGGAGTAGTCAAAGACATGGCTGGTTTGGCCCAGTCATTTGGGCCACGCAACCCCCCAGGTCAAGCTCACGATGCACGATCCTCCCCCCAGGCCCACCCTTCAATTCACCACCCCCATGCATTCTGACAGACTCTGTTGTTGCTGCTCCTGCTGTTGGTGAAAGCGAATCTCCGCCACCATATCTACCGGCGGACTGTACATGTAGGTCTCAAACATATAGCTGGCCACCTCAGCCAACTGCTCCTGCACCTCCGTCACAAACTGATGCAAGCCCTGCTTGAAGACATCATCCGTCGTCAGAAACTTCAAGCTGCTGGCAAACTTGCCAAACTTCCGCACCCCCGCACTCTGACTTTCCCCAGCCCGATCCTCACTGATCAACTGCACAAACTGTCGCAACTGGTCCACACAAAAGTAAATCGAGCGTGGAAACGACTCCTGAAAAATCAAAAACTCAGCCACTTTCCAGGCCAGGATATCCGCCACATAAAACCGCCGGTATCCCTCGAGCGCACTCGTCGATCGCAACACCGCCTGCCACTGCGCCGCATCCACCGCCCCCCCAACATCCGTCACCTTCGGCAGCAAAATGTGATACTTCACATCCAGCAACCGACTCGTCTTATCCGCCCGCTCCATGTATTTGCCAAATTGAATGAACTCAAACCCCTCATTCCTCGCAAAAGTCGAAACCGTAATTCCCTGAAACAAATGCGAGAACTGTTTGATCTGGTCATAAAACGCCCCCACATCCCCGTCCCACACCTTGCGGATATCGTTGTTGTTGATGAAGTGATACGCATCATTCAGCACCGTCCACATCTCACCCGAGATCTGGTCCCGAACCTGCCGGGCATTCTCGCGCGCATTGGAAAGACAGCACACCAGCGAATTCGGATTCGTCGGGCAAAACGTGATGAAATCCGTCACGCTCTCACTGTCTGCCGTCTCATAAAGTTGGAAAAACAACTCCTCATCACCGATCGCCTGAAGAATAGGCCCCCAATGCTCCTTCAGGGACTGGTCGTCCAACTCACCAAAATCCAGCAGCAACTGCAGATTCACGTCCAAAAGACGCGCCACATTCTCCGCCCGCTCAAGATAGCGGCTCATCCAATAAAGACTCCCTGCCACCCGGGAAAGCATCACATTGTTCTGTTTGCTGCGCGCAAACTCTTCCTTGAAAATCGGTCCTTGTGTCGTTTTAGGCATCGTTGAAATCAGGTCAATGGTTTGGGTCCTACGTACCTCAGCCCTGCTGAGCCGGCTTGCTGTTCGGATGCCGCAGCACCCACGTGTCCTTCGATCCGCCACCCTGTGAACTGTTCACCACCAGCGATCCCTTCCGCAGGGCCACCCGCGTCAATCCGCCCGGGGTCACCGTCACTTTCTCCCCATAAAGAATGTACGGCCGCAAATCAATGTGCCGCCCTTCAAACCCCTCACCCACCCAGGTCGGATGCCGGCTCAACGATATCGGGTCCTGCGCAATAAAGTTCCTCGGGTCCGCTTCAATGTTCTTCCGGAACATCTCAATCTCTGCCTTTGAAGCCCACGGCCCCATGAGCATGCCATACCCACCCGCCTCGTTCGCCGCCTTCACCACCAACTTGTCCAAATTCGCCAAGATATGAGACCGATGATCATCTTCCGATGCCATGTAGGTCTCCACATTCGGCAGAATCGGATCCTGATCCAGATAGTACTTGATGATCTTCGGCACAAAGCAATACACCGCCTTGTCATCAGCCACCCCGGTCCCCACTGCGTTTGCTAACGTCACATTGCCCGCTCGCGCCGCATTGAAAAGCCCGGGAACCCCCAAAAGCGAATCCTCTCTGAACTTCGATGGATCCAAAAAGTCATCGTCAATCCGCCTGTAAATCACATCCACCCGCACCAATCCCGCCGTCGTCCGCATGTAAACCTTCGAATCCCGAACCACCAAATCCCTCCCCTCCACAATTGGAATCCCCATCTGCCTCGCCAAAAATGCGTGCTCAAAGTAGGCACTGTTGAACACCCCAGGCGTCAGCAACACCACCGTCGGATGATCATCCCCTCCATACGCGTCCGGCGCCGCATACTGCAACGCCGCCAGCAAATCCTGCGAATACGCCCCCACAGGCAAAGGCTTCACCGACTGAAAAAGATCCGGAAACGCCCGCTTCAAGGCCGCCCGATTCTCCAACATGTAACTCGCTCCCGACGGACACCTCAAATTGTCCTCCAACACCAAATACCGGCCCTCCCGATCCCGAATCAAATCCGTCCCGCAAATGTGCACATAAATCCCCTTCGCCACATCCATTCCCGCACACTCCCGCCGAAAATGCTTCGCCCCAAAGATATAGCTCGCCGGAATCGTCCGATCCTTCAGGATCTTCTGATCGTGGTACAAATCATGCAAAAACAGGTTCAGCGCCGTGATTCGCTGAATCAATCCCGCCTCAATCGTGTCCCACTCCTCCGCCGAAATCACCCGCGGCGCGCAGTCAAAGGGAAAAATCTTCTCCGTCCCCTGATCATCCGAGTACACCGTGAACGTCACCCCGTGCCGCATGAATGACGCGTCCACCGCTGTCTGCTTGTTTCGAAACTCGTCGATTGAGACATCGTTAAACACCTCCGCCACGGCCTCATAATGAGGTCTCACCTTGCCGTCCGCTTCGAACATCTCGTCGAAGAAATCCTCAGTCTGATAATTGTCCAATAACATGATGGTTGATGGCCCGGTTGAAGACCATGCCCATCAAATAGCAGGACTTGGGCCAGAATCCAAAGAGCTTCTTCTCTAGCCCCTCCAATTCTCTCACATCTCCAACTGAATCCCCAATTCACAAACCTGCCTTGGGGGCAGTTCAAAGTAACCCGTGGCAGGCCGTGAAAGCCGACTCAAAAACACATACAGTTTCTTCCTCCACAGCGCCATCTTGCCCTTCCCATTCGTTAGCAAAATCTCCCGGCTCTGGTAGAAAGTCACCGTATTCTTCTTGATCTTGGTCCTCTCTCCCAAGGCCTCCAACAAGTGATCAAACACATTGGGCGACTCCGAGAACCCATACCTCAAGATCACCCGGTAAAACTCCACACACTCCTGTTCCACCGTGTACCGCTCCTCCGCCGGAACATACGGCTTGTCCTCAAATCTCACCGTCAAAAGAATCACCTGCTGATGCAGCGCCTTGTTGTGCTTCAAATGATGCAGCAAAGACAACGGCAACCCGTCAGCACTGGCCGACATGAAAACCGCCGCTCCTGGCACCCGAATGATCCGGTCTTTGCGGATCTCATCCACCAAATACTGCACCGGCAACCGCCCCCGCTGCATCGCCTGAAACAACACCTGCCGCCCATCCGTCCACGTTTTCATCACAATCCAAAGGCAAATCGCCACCACCAACGGGAACCACGCCCCCTCGAAAAACTTGCTCAAGCTCCCCGCCACATAGCTCAGCTCAAGCGTCACAAAAATCGAAACCGGAAGGATCGCCTTCCAAAACGACCATCCCCAGACCCGGCGCGCCACAAAAAAGAACAGGATCGATGTCAGCATCATCTCCATCGCCACCGAAAACCCATACGCCGATGCCAACCGACTGCTGGAGCCAAACGTCCAAACCAGCGTCAAACAGCAGGCCAAGAGCATGAAGTTAATCTGCGGCATGTAAATTTGCCCCCTCACATCCGGATTCGTGTGCACAATCCTCAACCGAGGCAAAAATCCCAACTGCACCGCCTGCTGCGTGATCGAGTAAACCCCCGTAATCATGGCTTGTGACGCAATGATCGTCGCCAACGTCGCCAGGAAAATCAACGGAACCAGCAATCCCTCCGGTGCCATCCGATAGAGGATGCTGCCTTCCATCACCAACTTCGGGTTCTGCAAAATCAGCGCCCCTTGTCCCAGGTAATTCAGGGTCAACGCCGGATACGCCAGGTAAAACCAAGCCTTCTGCATCGGCCCCCGCCCAAAGTGCCCAATGTCCGCATACATCGCCTCACAACCGGTGATCGCCAGCATGACCATCCCCATGATCACAATCCCATGCAGCCCATGACTGCCCAAATAGGCAAATCCATGCGTCGGGGACAACGCACTCACGATTTGCGGGAACTCCATGAACCGATAAAGCCCCAACACCGCCAAACAAAGAAACCAAACCACCATCACCGGCCCAAATCCCACCCCAATCTTCGCCGTCCCATGCCGCTGGATCAAAAACAAACCCAGCAGAATCGCCGTCGCAATCGGCAGCACCAAATGCCCCAGATCAGGATTCAATACTGTCACCCCCTCAACCGCCGAAAGCACCGAAATCGCCGGCGTAATCATCCCATCGCCATAAAGCAACGCCGCCCCAAACAAAGTCACCAACACAAACCCGCCCACCACCTTCGGCCCAAACGCCTCCTTCTTCGAACGCAACAAGGACAGAATCGCAAACATCCCCCCCTCCCCTTGATTCGTCGCATGACACAAGATCATCAGATACTTGAAGGACGCAATCAGCGTCAAAGACCAGAACATGAGAGAAATCGGCCCATAGACCTGCTCCTGCACGTTTCCGCCCGGATCAAATCCCGCATGAACCAAACTCTCCTTCAGCGCATACAGGGGACTCGTCCCAATATCACCAAATACCACACCCAACGCTGCTAGAGCCAGGGCCCCACTGCTTGACGACTTTTGATGTTCCATGAGCAAACCCTGGCGTCCTATCGGACCCTTTCGGTAGATCCAGGGCGAAACCCTATCCATCCAAAAGTCTCCCCGCGCAACCGAAACCCTCTCCCCTCCTCCTCTCAGTCGGTAAACGACCAAGGCTGCGGGCGCTTCACAAACAAGTCCAACTCCAGCTGCACGTCCCTCAAACGAGGCGATTCCAAGGATCCCGCATGGAATCCCTGCCTCGACGGAGCGACGGCAATCAAGGTGCGGAGCTTGCGAAACAATTTGGTCAAACGGGGCCGTGGACGATTTTGCATGAGCTGGAGTTAAATTTCAGGATTGAACAGAACGTATGAACACTATTTAGTTCAGGTGAACAGTTCAAGGGGTATTTCGCTCTGCCTCTAAATTCTTACCTTCGGCGTCCAGGCTTCCCACGCCCGCACCTTGCATCCATCCCCAACTTCCTTCATCCTCCAACATCATGGTCATCCGCTCCCTCTCCCTGCAACCTCCCTTCACGACCAAAGACGGCTCCACCATTCGTAGCCTGCTCGACCTCGCCAACGCACCCGTCCAAAATCAATCCCTCGCCGAAGCCACCCTCCCCGCCAGCAGCGCCACCGAACGCCACTACCATCGCCTCAGCGAAGAATTCTACTTCATCCTCGAAGGCTCCGCCGAAATGGAAATCGATGGCACCACTCAAACCGTCAACCCCGGCGACGCCATCCTCATTCCCCCGGGCGCCTGGCACCAAATCACCGCCTCAAAAGAAGCCCCCGTCCGCCTCCTCTGCTGCTGCGCTCCCCCCTACTCTCACGAAGACACCTTTTTCAGCTAGCCTGGCCTATTCATGAAATTCGTTGTGAAAACGCCAGAAAGCCCGTTGATGCAAGGCGGGCGCCGTTTTGAAAGGCTGAGTGCATTTGTAAATGCTCGATGCCCTTCAAAACAAGCCCAACGCAGCTGACACGGGCTTTCTGGCGTTCGCAGTAGAAGGCTCATGAATCATCCAGGCTAGAGCATTTTAACCCGAATTCCAAAGATCGAGGCGCTTGAGTGGCGCAGAGGCTGCATCTTCTTTGATGCTGCCCAAGAAGCGGGAAGCCCTGAGCGGCCAATGCTCAAGCCTATCTGGTGCCTCCAACTTTGGAGTTCGGGTTTAAGGAGAGAGGTGGCCGTTGCAAGCGCAGGGGCATATCAACCAATGCCTCCCAAACTGACGACAGCCCCAATCCGCCTCCGCCCCCCCAAAGCAGAGGTTACAATTTCCCCTCGCCCGTTTCTCGAAGCGAGGGTCATCTTGATCCGGCGAGCCCAGCGTCCTCAGGGCAACGTTCCAAGCATTTCGAGAATCGATCAAAATCCAACCTTCCTCCCCCTCCTCAGCGCCACCTTCCCGCATCCAATCGCCCGCATCCCAACGTTCCTCTCCTCGACATGAGCACACCCGCCTACCCCGCCATCGGCAAAGCCGCCCCCACCTTCAAAGCCCCAGTCGTCGGCCACGGCACCGACACCGTCCTCGATCTCAAAACCCTCAAAGGCCACACCGTCGTCCTCTACTTCTATCCCAAAGACAACACTCCAGGCTGCACCAAACAAGCCTGCGCCCTTCGCGACGGCTGGGCCTCCATCGCCTCCAAAGCCAAAGTCTTCGGCATCAGCATCGACCCCGCCGCCAGCCATCAAAAATTCATCAAAAAGTTCGACCTCCCCTTCCCCCTCATCGTCGACGAAGACCACGCCATTGCCGAAGCCTACGGCGTCTGGGTCGAAAAATCCATGTACGGCAAAACCTACTTCGGCACCGAACGCACCACCTTCATCATCGCCCCCGACGGCAAACTCCAAGCCATCCTCCCCAAAGTCAAACCCGAGCAGCACTTGGAGCAGGTTCTCGCTCTGATCCCGTAATGGGATCAGTCACCATCACCAGCCTGCTGCCGCCCAATACCCACCACCTCTTTCACCGAAGCCACCGCGTAATCCCGGTTCAACTTCGCAATCCAGCGCACACTGATCTCTTTCGGGCAAGCCGCCTCACACTCATACTGGTTTGTGCAGTTGCCAAACCCCTCAGCGTCCATCTGCCGCACCATTGCCAAAGTCCGCCGATCCTTCTCCGCGTGCCCTTGTGGCAGCGTATTCAACTGTCCCACCTTCGCCGAGACATAAAGCATCGCACTCGCATTCTTACATGACGCCACACAGGCCCCACAACCAATGCACGCCGCCGCGTCCATCGCCGCATCCGCCACGTCCTTGCCAATAGGAATCTCATTCGCCTCAGGCGCCGCCCCCGTCCGCACCGACACATAGCCGCCCGCCTTCATGATCCGGTCAAAAGCCGACCGATCCACCATCAAATCCTTCACCACCGGAAACGCCCGCGCCCGAAACGGCTCCACCCAAATCGTGTCGCCCGTCCGGAACTTCCGCATGTGCAACTGACAAGTCGTCGTCCCCCGCTCCGGCCCGTGCGCCATCCCGTTGATCGTCATCGAACACATCCCGCAAATGCCTTCCCGGCAATCGTGATCAAATGCCACGGGATCTTGCCCGGCTCGAATCAGCCGCTCATTCACAATGTCCATCATCTCCAGGAACGAAGCATGATCCGGAATCTCAGGCGCTTCGATGTCTTGAAAATGGCCGGGTTGAGTGCCGGTTTGACGCCAAACTTTGAGGTGTAGGTTCAGAAGAGCCATAGTGGGGTTTTCAAAAAAAGGTTATTTGTAGCTGCGCACAGTCAGATGCACTTCCTCAAACGTGAGGGGCTCCTTGTGCAGGATCGGCTTCGAAAGATCGCCGCTGTACTCGTAAGCGGAAACATAACAGAAGTTCTCGTCATCCCGCTTCGCCTCACCATCTGGGAACTGATGCTCCTCACGGAAGTGCCCTCCACAACTTTCTTCCCGATCCAAAGCATCCCGGCAAAGCAACTCCGCAAACTCCATGAAGTCAGCCACCCGACCCGCTTTCTCCAACTCCGGATTCGCCAACGAGCCTGATCCCGGCACTAGCACATTCTCCCAGAACTCCGCACGAATCTCAGGAATCCGCCGCAAGGCCTCCTCGAGACCGGCCCGACTGCGTCCCATCCCGCACTTGTCCCAAACCAGCAAACCCAATTCCCGGTGAAAACTGTCCACCGTCCGCTTGCCCTTGACGCCCAACAACTGATTGATCCGCCCATTGGCATCCTCCAAAGCCTGCTTGAAGGCCGGATGCGCCGTCGTCACCGCGCCGGGTTTCTGCGTCACCAAATAGTTCGCCACCGTCGTCGGAATCACAAAGTAACCGTCCGCTAACCCCTGCATCAACGCACTCGCCCCCAACCGGTTCGCTCCGTGATCGGAAAAATTCGCTTCCCCGAGCACGTGCAATCCCGAAAGATTGCTCATCAAATTGTAGTCCACCCACAGCCCACCCATCGTGTAGTGCACCGCCGGATAAATCCGCATTGGCTGCTTGTAAGCACTCTCACCCGTGATCCGCTCATACATGTCGAACAAGTTGCCATAGCGCTCCTTGATCACCTTCTCACCAAATTCATTGATCGCTTCGCTGAAGTCCAGATAAACACCCCGCCCACCCGGTCCAACCCCGCGTCCATCGTCACAGCACTCCTTCGCCGCGCGCGACGAGATGTCACGAGGCGCCAGGTTCCCGAAACTCGGATACTTCCGCTCCAAAAAGTAATCCCGATCCGCCTCGGGAATCTGTGAGGCCGGCTTCCCGCAATCTTCCGCCTTCTTCGGCACCCACACCCGACCGTCGTTCCGCAGCGACTCCGACATCAGCGTCAGCTTGCTCTGATAGTCGCCACTCACCGGAATGCACGTCGGGTGAATCTGCGTGTAACACGGATTCGCAAACGTCGCCCCGCGCCGGTGCGCACGCCACGTCGCCGTCACGTTGCAACCCATCGCATTGGTCGACAAAAAGAACACGTTCCCGTAACCGCCCGTGCACAGCAGCACCGTGTCCGCTGCATGCGCCTCAACTTTCCCCGTCACCAGGTTCCTTGTGATGATCCCCTTCGTCTCCCCATCTGCCACCACCAGATCCAGCATCTCCGTCCGCGTGTGCATCTCCACCCCGCCTCGCGCAATCTCCTTCGACAACGCCGAATACGCTCCCAAAAGCAACTGCTGCCCGGTCTGACCGCGCGCATAAAAAGTTCTCGAAACCTGCGCACCACCAAAGGACCGGTTAGCCAATCCACCACCATACTCCCGCGCAAACGGAACCCCCTGCGCAACGCATTGGTCGATGATGTTCACACTCACCTCTGCAAGCCGGTGCACATTCGCCTCCCGTGCCCTGAAATCCCCACCCTTCACCGTGTCATAAAACAAGCGATGCACCGAGTCCCCATCGTTCTGATAGTTCTTCGCCGCATTGATCCCACCCTGAGCCGCAATCGAGTGCGCACGCCTTGGGCTGTCCTGAAAGCAAAAGCACTTCACCTTATAACCCAACTCAGAAAGCGAGGCCGCCGCCGCCGCACCCGCCAAGCCGCTGCCCACCACAATGATGGAATACTTGCGCTTGTTCTTCGGATTGATCAGTTTCGAGTCCTGCTTATGGCGGGACCACTTTTCAGCCATCGGACCGGAGGGAATCTTGGAGTCGAGCTTCATGGGAGCAAATTCAATAAAGGAGGTTCAGATCAGGCATCACACAGTCTTCGGTCTCAGCGTCCATAGCCAAACAACCAGATGGCAATCGGAATCGAACAGTTGCCGACCAAAATCAGCAGCGCAAAAGCGTGCCCCGCCTTCTGAAACAGCGGCCAGGTCTTGTTCGTCGCGAGCCCCAGTGTCTGGAACAAACTCGCAAACCCGTGGCTCAAGTGATTGCAGAGAAGTGCCACCGCAATGATGTAAAACACCGACGCAGGTGCCCAAGAAAAACCATCGATCACCATCTTGTATACATTGTGCACCGGTTGCCCGTCCAGCATCGCCGTATACAGCGCCGGATTGTTGTACTCATTTCCAACCCGCACCGTGAAATGCAGCAGGTGGTAAATCACAAACGCCAGGATCGTCAGCCCGCTGAAAATCATGATCCGGGAAGCCGATGTCGCCACCCGCGTCGCCTCCTTGCCATACGCATCCTTCCGGGCCGCACGGTTCTGCCTCGTCAAATGAATGGTCGCCACAATGTGAACCAACACCGCTGCCAGAAGCCCAAATCGAGCCACCCAAATCAATCCACCATGCCCCATGGTATGCAGCATGTGACCATATTCGTTGATCGCATCCGGACCCGCAAAGATCAACAAATTGCCAATCATGTGCCCCAAAACAAATCCAATCAAGGCCAGCCCGGAAAGGGCGACGAGGAGTTTTTTTCCAATGGATGAAGCGTAAAAACGAGAAAGGGAGTCGAGGAGGCTGCTCATGAGATTGAGGCGGTCAATCTGTAACTACGACTTCAAAAGGCAAGTGGGTAGCCAGATTTTTCGTTGAGATAGGATCACAAGGTTGCTTCCGATCTTCCCGCCTCCTCCCTCCCTCTCGATCACCCGTCTCACCCCCCAAAAAACCAGCCAATCGCATCCCGCAAAAATTCAGTTGCATCTTCTCTCCGTGGCCCTCACATTCAACCCGTTCCAGGTTCTCTCAATCTGGTGAACACTTGGTGATGATTCGGGCCGCTCAAGGCGAGCCGCCCCAAACCCTCTGAAGTCTCTATTGCCCTTTGGCATTGAACTTTGGTAGGTGCGGCCCCTCTCACACCGCAGCGACGCTGCCACCCGACCCTCTCCATACCAATTCCCACATCCCGTTGCCTCACTGCAATCCGTTGCACCTGGCCACACACCCCTTCCTATCCACCTAAATGGCTGGCCACAACAAATGGTCCAAAATCAAGCGTCTCAAGGCAGTCGTTGACTCCAAACGCGGCGCTGTCTTCAGCAAGTTCTCCAAGGAGATCACCATCGCGACCAAGCTCGGCGGCACCAACCCGGACATGAACCCCCGCCTCCGCTCCGCCATCCTGGCTGCGAAGGCCCAAAACATGCCCAACGACAACATCGACCGCGCCATCAAAAAAGGCTGCGGCGATCTCGGTGGCGCCATCCCCGATGAAGCTCTCTATGAAGCCTACGGCCCCGGTGGCACCGCCTTCCTCATCGAAGTCGTCACCGACAACCGCAACCGCGCCGCCGCCGACCTCCGGGTCCTCCTCAACAAAAATCACGGCACCTTTGCCGATTCCGGCAGCGTCTCCTACCAATTCCAACGCAAGGGCGAAATCCTCCTCCCCGAATCCACCTTCGACGAAGACACCGCCACCGAAGTCGCCCTCGAATGCGGAGCCGATGACGTCACCTCCGACGGCTCCGATTGGATCTTCTACACCGCGGTCGAAAATCTCTTCCTCGTCGGCACCTCCCTCAAAGACAAAGGCCACGAACCCCGCAGCCAAGTGCTCGTCTACGTGGCCGACAACAACCTCCTCCTCACCGACATCGAAATAGCCAATCAAGTCGTCCATCTCCACGAGGTGCTGTCCGAATACGACGACACCCAAAACGTTTACTCCAACTTCGACATCTCTGACGACATCGCCGACAACCTCGGCTAACCCCCCTTTCATTCCAAGCATGAGCGCCGACCCATCCGCCACCTTCTCTGAGCCCGCAGCTGCGGCCCCAAAACCCAAACGCGCCCCAGCCAAAAAAGCTGCCAAAGCCGAGACCGATACACCGCCTGCCGCCAAGAAAGTCGCCGCCAAAAAAGCAGCCACCAAAAAAGCCGCACCCGCCCCTGTCGCAGCCATTGCCCCAGCCGAAAAGCCCGCTCGTCCTTCGCGTGCCAAGCCCAAAGCCGCTGCCGCGTCCCAACCCGAACTGCCCCTCTCAACGCCCTCGGAAGCCGCCCCCCGCGCCAAACGCCCCGCCGTCAAACGCACCCCCGCAGCCACCCAGGTTGATGCCCCATCACCCGCCCCCGAGCCGCCACCCCCACCACGCCAGGAATCAGCCCCACCAGCTGCACCGGCCGGTCAACCTTCCACACCCCCACCTTACTCGGACTATCCCCCCCGCGAACAACGCCCCCCAGGCCGCGACTCGCGCGACCCACGTGACCGTCGCGATGGACGGGATGGCCGAGGCCGCCGCGACAGAAATGACCGCGGCCCTCGCGGCCCCCGCCCCGATCAAGGCCAACGCTACGACCAAAGCCCCCGCCCCGACCAAGGCCAGCGCTACGACCAAAGCCCTCGCCCCGACCAAGGCCAGCGCTACGACCAAAGCCCACGCCCCGACCAAGGCCAACGCTACGACCAAAGCCCCCGCCCAGACCAAGGCCAACGCTACGATCAAAGCCCTCGCCCAGACCAAGGCCAACGCTACGACCAAAGCCCCCGCCCCGACCAAGGCCAACGCTACGATCAAGGCCCTCGCCCAAGTCAGGGAGACTCCCGTCAACCTCGCCAGGACGAAACTCCGGGCCAGGAAAGCAATCGCAGCCGCCGCTGGAATGAGCGTCGCAACCGCTTCAAAAAATGGAAAGATCGTCGTCGCGGCGGTGATGGCACTGACGCACCAGGAGCCGCTCCCTTCCAGTCGGGCGACGCCCAAGGATCCGATGCGCCCCCACCCATGGTGCCCCTCGGCCCACCCGAACCCGCCGAAGGCATCCTCGAACTCACCTCGAAAGGCTACGGCTTCCTGCGCCAGCGCTCCCACGCCTTCGCCCAACTCGCTCAAGATCCTTTTGTCGACCCAGACTTGATCCGCAAATTCGGCCTCCGCGAAGGCATGCTAGTCAAAGGCCAAGCCTGCAAAGCTCAACGCGGTCAGCAAATGACCGAGATCACCGAGGTCAATGGCCGCGTCCCGGAAGCCATGCGCGACCTCCCGCTCTTTGAAGAACTCAAAGCCGTCAACCCCAACAAGCGCATCCAGCTCGAGACTGACAAAAATCGCCTCACCACCCGCGTCATCGACATGTTCACTCCTGTCGGTCGCGGCCAGCGCGGCCTGATTGTCGCCCCGCCTCGCACTGGCAAAACCACGCTCCTCCAGCACATCGCCGAGGCCGTCACCATCAACCACCCCGGCATGCACCTCATGCTCCTCCTCGTCGACGAGCGCCCCGAGGAAGTCACCGAGTTCAAACGCATTCTGCCCAACGCAGAAATCTTCGCCTCCTCGAACGATCAGGACGTCAAGAGCCATACCCGCATCGCTCAATTCGCCATCGAGCGCGCCAAGCGCCTCGTCGAATGTGGCGAGCACGTCTTCATCCTGCTCGACTCCATCACCCGCCTCGCCCGCGCTTTCAACAACGCCAAACAAGGCGGCGCCACCATGTCCGGTGGTGTCGGTGTCGGTGCCTTGGAAATCCCGCGTCGCCTCTTCGCCGCCGCCCGCAACACCCGCGAAGCCGGCTCCCTCACCATCCTCGCCACCGCCCTCATCGAGACCGGTAGCCGCATGGACGACCTCATCTTCCAGGAATTCAAAGGCACCGGCAACATGGAGCTCGTGCTCGATCGCAAGATCGCCGAGCAAATGTACTACCCCGCCGCCAACGTCCTCAAATCCGGCACCCGCCGCGAGGAACTCCTTTTGCAAGGCTTCCAACTCGACAAAATCCACATGCTCCGCCGCGGCCTCGCCGGTCACAAACCCATCGAAGCCCTCCAGCGCGTCATCAGCCTGCTCGAACGCTACCCCAGCAACGCCCAGATGCTCGTTGACCTCCCCAGCAAAAGCTAGCCCCCTCGCTTCATGGCCCAAGAGCCACCCAAAGACATCTCCGTCGACGATATCCTGACTCCAGGAACTCCCGACGACCCCACCTCGCGTCGTCCCCTCGACGCCAATACCCCCGAAGCATCCGAAGTCTCGCGCATCCTCGCCAAGTGGCTCGACAACTGGATCCGCATCCCCGGCACGGACTTCCGCATTGGCCTCGACCCCATCGTCTCCATCTTCCCCGGCGTCGGAGACTTCTTCGCTTCATCCGCAGGCCTCGTCATCCTCCTCGAAGGCATCCGCCTCCGTGTCTCCGTCTTCGTGCTGGCTCAAATGGGCATGAACCTCCTGCTCAACGCCGTCATGAACCTCATCCCTGGCGCCGGGATCATCGCTTCCGCCCTCTACAAATCGAACAACCGCAACCTCACCCTCCTCCGCAAGTGGCAGGAAGGCCACGCCCACGATGTCCGTCGCGGTAGCTTCGTCTTTTTCATCGTCCTGATCCTCCTCTTCCTCGCCATCGTCACCCTCTGGATCAGCCTCTGGATCGCCATCATCTGGGTCATCCGAAACACCTTCTTCGCCTGGCTTTAGTGCGCACTAGGTGAGAGCCAGCCCACAATCCGGGACCACCTCAGTCGTTCGTAGAGTGTTGGCAGCATTAATCCGAATTCCGAAGTTCGAGGCGCTTGGGAGGCGCAGAGGCTTGGTCGCTCAAGGCTTTCCGGTCCGCAGCGGCTGCATCTTGTTTGATGCTGCCCAAGGAGCGGGAAGCCTTGATAGGCCAATGCTCAAGCCTATCAGGTGCCTCCAACTTCGGTGTTCGGGATTAATCCCTTCTCCACCCAACAAAGTTTTAGAAAGGCCCTTTCGTTCATCTCGTTCTCCAACTGCATCATGACACGCCCCTTCGCCCTCAGGTCTCTCCGCTCCTCCAGTTTGGACCTGCTTTGCTCCCTCCTCCTCTTCAGCAGCACCCTCCTCGCTCAATCACCCAAAGCCACCCAGGACGCAGGCCCTAGCCCAGCCTCCCCAAAGGCCCTGCTCGCTTCACTGGCCTCCCCCATGGATGCTCCGGCCCAGCAAATCCTCCATCGCAAAATCATCCGCTTCTTCGGACACGAATCCCTCGTCAACAATCGCGCCGCCGCCAAGGTCGAAGGCACCACCGTCGCTTGGGCCACCCTCGCCAAACAACCCGCCAGCATCGTTCGTGAAGATGGCAAACGCCTCGGCGATATGATTCAAATCGGTGCCGATGGCTTGCAAGTCTTCGCCCTCGACCTCCCCAATTTCACCGAGACCAACTATCGAATCCTCGTCGACGGACGCATTCAACAAGGCGGCCAAGTTCGCATCGAACATTTCGAACCCGCCCCCGAAAGCCTCCCCCACCCCGACATCCCCAAAGGCTCCCTCCAAACCTTCGAATGGAAAGACAGCAAAGTCTTCCCCGATACCGTCCGCCAGGTCACCGTTTATACCCCTGCCAATCATCAACCCAATCAACCCTGCGGCCTCATGATCTGGCAGGACGGCGCCCGCCACGCCGACCCCAACGGCGGCCTCCGCGTCCCTGTCGTCTTTGACCACCTCATCCACAAAGGCGACATGCCCCCTGTCATCGGCGTCTTCATTGATCCGGGCCGCAAACCCAATCAAAAACCCAACGACAAAGCCGCCAACCGCAGCTTCGAATACGATTCCCTTGGCGATGCCTACAGCCGTTTCCTCCTCACCGAAATCCTCCCCGAAGTTCGCAACCGTTTTTCACTCACTTGGAGCCCCCAACCCGAGCACATCGCCCTCGCAGGCGGTTCCTCCGGAGGCATCTGCGCCTTCACCGCCGCTTGGGAACGCCCCGACCAATTCCGCAAAGTCCTCTCTTGGGTCGGCAGCTTCACCGATATCCGCGGAGGCCACGCCTACCCCTCCCTCATTCGCCTCGCCGAACCCAAACCCCTCCGCGTTTATCTTCTCGGCGGGCAGAATGACCTCGACAACACCTTCGGCCACTGGCCCACCGCCAACAAACTCGTCGCCAAGGCCCTCGCCTTTCACAACTACGATCATCATCTCGAATGGACCCAGTGTTTCCACGGCAGCAAAGGCATAGCCCCCAAACTCCCCGACGCCCTCCGCTGGCTCTGGCGCGATTGGAAACAATCCCTCGCCTCTTCCTCTGGCCATTGACCGTTCTCAGGTCACCTCAATCGCCTCACACTGCTCCCGCCACCCTGGAAAATTCCAGTCGTTGGGAAACCCCGCGCATTGCCCCGGCTTCACCGGCTGAATCCGGCACTCGTTCACCCCTTCCAAAAACAAGCACTCCCCGTTCGGCTTGTCGATGATTGAGAGCCCCGTCCGATTCGCATTCAATCGCGTGCACCTCTCCACAAAATCCGTTTCACGCATGCCCAAGAAACGCGCGATTTTTCCCACCTCCTCCTCCGTCACCCTCACATCCCCTGGCCATCGGCAGCAGTTCCCACAGCGTTGGCAAAGATAGCGTGGCGTCGTATCGACCTTGTCAAGTTGAGAGGCGTTTTTCATCAAAATGATACCGTTGGCCATTCGGCAGGAATCATGCTCATACTAGCACTCAAAATGACACGCAAGTCCACGTCTTTCATTCCATGAGTTCCCTCGCATCGATCACCGTCTTGGCGATAGATCGTGACGAGAATCTCGCTCTGCACGACTGGGCTCGTGGCCTCGATTGGGTGCGTTGGATCCTCAGTGACATCCGCAGCCATCTCCCCCCGCTCTCCACCGCCACCGAATCTCCCCTTCAAGAAGCTGACGTCCTGAGCGCCTGGGATCACTTCACCTCTCACCTCTTCCTTCCTCTCATCGGCCCCAGCCTCAAAGAAGCCTGGCACGCCGCCCACTCGGGTCTCACCCGGGAACTCGCCAACGTCGCTCACGACCTCGACAAACGCCTCCCCGTCATCCTCCGCGAACGCAGCACCCAAGCCGCCGACCTCCTCCTCCGTGGCACGCGTCATGCCGTCTATCAGGAAGTCCTCGGCAAACACCGTGCCGCCATCGCAGAAGGACGTTGCCCCTCGCACTTGATTCCCGTTTGGGCCGCCGCCGGCGTCCTCTTCCAACTAGGCTTCGCCAATGTCTGCGCCGAATACCTCCGCCTCGAATGGTCCATGCTCAGCCGCCTCTGCCTCGACCTCGCCGAACCCTCCGGCCCCACCAGCATCGTGGAACTCACCCAGCAACTCGTCCACACCAGCCCCCACACGTTAAAGATGGAACCCGACGCCCCTGGTCCGGACTCCGATCTCCGAAAACAAGGCTGACCTTCCCCCTCGGCGAATCCAACTCCGCCGAAACAACTCGACATCTGAGTCCGTTTTGCCTTCCATAGCAGTTCCCTATTCCATTCATCCTATGAGTCCGTCCACGAAGCTTCAGCGCCTCCTCACCACCACCCTCTCCCTCGCCACTCTTCTCCCCTCTTTCGCGGCAGACTGGCCCAACTGGCGAGGCCCCAATCAAGACGGCTCCACCACTGCCAAAAACCTTCCCGCCAAGTTCTCAAAATCCGAAGCCGTCAAGTGGGCCGTCTCCGTCCCCGGCATGTCCGCCTCCTGCCCCGTCATCGTCGGCGACAAAGTCTTCCTCACCGCTCCCGTCGCATCCGAACAAAAACTCGTCGGCCTCTGCTATGACGCCAACTCCGGCAAGGAACTCTGGCGCAAAGCCATCTCCGACGGCCTCCGCTGGGACGACCGCAGCAACATGGCCAACCCCTCCCCCTCCGCCGACTCCGAACGCGTGGTCTTCCTCTTCTCCAACGCTCAACTCGCCGCCTACTCCCACTCCGGCGACGAACTCTGGAAGCGCGACCTCACCCAATCTCACGGCGCCTTCGGCACCCAGTGGACCTACGGTTCAAGCCCTCTCCTCGACAACGGCAAACTTTACCTCCAAGTCCTTCAGCGCAATGAGACCTTCGAATTCCAGGGCTTCCCCAAAGGCACCCCCGGCAAAGACATGGCCTCCTACATCCTCGCCATCGACCCCGCCACGGGCAAAGACCTCTGGAAAGTCACCCGCCCCTCCGACGCGGTCTCGGAAAGCCTCGAAGCCTTCTCTTCACCCGTCATCACCACTCACGAGGGCAAACGCACTCTGCTCATCGTTGGTGGCGACTGCATCACCGGCCACGATGCCGATACCGGTAAAGAACTCTGGCGCTCCCCGTCCTGGAACTCCGAAAAAATCGCCCACTGGCGCCTCGTCCCCTCAGTAACCGCTGGCGGCGGATTCGCTCTCGCCTGCGCTCCCAAAAAGAACCCCGTTTACGGCTTCAAACTCAGCAGCCAAGGCCTCACCGAACCCGCCTGGACCTCCGACTCCAAAGAAGTTTCCAGCGACGTCTCCACTCCCCTCTTTTACGAGGGCAGCTTCTACGTCCTCGATAGCGACCGCAAAGCCATCAGTCGCATCGAACCCGCCACCGGCAAAGTCATCTGGCGCGGCGAACTCCCCTCTCGTGCCAAATTGGAGGCCTCCCCCACCGCTGCCGATGGCAAAATCTACTGCATGAACTTCTGGGGCGAAGTCTTCGTCGTCAAAGCCGCTGGCGACCAATTCGAACTCCTCCACACCGCCGACATGGGCGACGGCTCCAAACCCTCCGGCAACGACCAATCCGTCCGCGCCTCCATCGGCATCGCCCAGGATAGCCTCTTCATCCGCACCCAGGACAAACTCTACCGCATCGGTAACTAGAGCTCTCTTGAAGGCGAGACTTCAGAGTCAAAGCTTCGCCGCGGCAACGTTCCGAACAAACCCATCCCGCAACAGCGCAAGGTCCGAGTCAATCGCCAGCCAGGTATAACCCAGAGCCTTCACTTTAGCGATATCCTCAGCCGTCCGAACCAAGATCCCGCAAGGCTTCTTGTGGTCCAACGCCGCTGTCGCGACCTTTTGCAAACACTCGTCATAAGTGCGCGCCGAATGATGCGCCTTCAAATCAAACTTCAAATCCGAAGGCCCGACAAACAACGCATCGATGCCCGCCACCGCCGCAATCTCGTAAGCATGTTCGACACCTTCCAATGACTCGATCTGGGCAATCACCATCGGGGCCGCAGGATGCTCGCCCGGCGGCCTTAGCCCGTATCCATAGGCTCTCACCGTACTCGAATACCCCCGCCGCCCCTTCGGTGGATACTGCGCCGCCCGCAGTACCTGAAACGCATCGTGCACCGTGTTCACATGCGGCACCATGATCCCTTGCGCCCCCCAATCCAACACCCGCCCAATCAAATCCGGATTCAATCCCGCCACCCGCACAATCGACCGCGTCTCAAATCCCCGCAGCGCCCGCAACTGACTCGGCAGCACCGCCTCAGAATCACATCCGTGCTCCAAATCCAGAAGCACCCAATCAAACCCACATTCAGCCGCCAATTCGGCCACAACCGGAGACCCTACAGATAGCCAAGTTCCAACACGAAGCGGAGAATCATTCATAGAACCCCAATGTCAGCATTTTCGCGCAGGCTTTGCAAGGCTTTGAAAAGCCGTTGCTGCGTAAACTCACGAAATTCCCGCCCACTGCTGCCTCCGGCGATCAAAAAATGACCGTCATCACAATCAAAGAACCCCGATCCCAATCGAATCACAGCTTTCACGATCATGTTCCGCAGCAGATGCAGCCAAAAGCGACGCTGCCACTCCTCCGGCAACTCTCGCTCACTTCGATAGCCCTCCAGAGCCGCCCTCACGAACGTGGCATCGTGAAAACAGCCCAGCAATGATAGGTCATCCATCGCATCCCCCGAAATCACGTCATCAAAGTCAATAAACGCCTCAATTCGCCCCTCGCTTCCAAGGATGTTCCAAAGCGCCAGATCCTTGTGAACAAGACACCCCTGTTCCAGAGCCAGCAACGAATCATGCTCCTCAATCGCACTCATCATCTTGTCACTTTGCCCACGATTCAAAAACCCATGCCCCACCAAAAACGCCAGATGCTCACCAAGGCGCAGCTGAAAATAATCGCGATAGGATTCGTGAAAACCTCTCAGCCCATCGTCAAGCACCCCATAACCCGAAACCCCAATCCCCTGCCACCTTCCCACCGCCGCCCCAATGTCGAACGCAATCTTCGGCACCTCAAGTTCCCCCTTCTTGAACCAATGATTCAAATCCGGCGCTGCAATCCGTTCCAACGCTTGCCAGGCAAACGCCACCCGCCTCCGCGACGCATCACACCCCCACACCCTCGGTGTTGGCACACCCATCGCACGAACCCGATCCAAAACCTCCGACTCCAAGGCCAGATGACCATCTCCCTCCGGTCCGTTCTCAACCCGCACAAACATCGCTCGACCCGCCACCTCCGCGTTCCAAGTGAGGTGATTGCCGCGACCCGCTCCCGGCTTCAACGTCACTTCCTGGGTCCCAAAGTGTCGCCTGAGCTCTTCCCCAAGCTGGGGCTCAATCGCTTCATCCGCCTGACCACCCACCTTCGAGCCGTGGAACGCCGCCGGCCGGTCACACTTCCAGTAGTAAATGTCGCGCCGACTCATGAAGAAGGCGTGCGACGTTTCCACCACGCCGCCAAAAGTCCCCCAATCACATTCTGCAGCACCCCGCTAAAAACCCCCGCAGCCGCCGCCAGCGGCATCAAAGCAAAATGCTCCCGGGCCAGCGATGCCGCCATGCCACCATTCTGCATCCCTACCTCAATGCTGACCGTCCGTGCCACCGACTCAGGATACCTCAGCACCTTGGAAAGCCCATAGCCCACCCCAAAGCCAAGCACATGCAACATGAAGGCCGCGAGCGCCAGCTTCCCAAAATTCGCCGCAATCGCATCCGCACTCGCCGCAACGATTCCCCCGCTGACAAGCGTGAAAGCCAAAACCGCCACGGTCGGACCACACGTGCCGATCCGATCCGCCGTCCGCGGCAGCTTCCATCGAATCAACACTCCCAACACCACCGGCGCGATCGTGAGCTGAAAGGCCGAGACACACAGCCCCCACGCGTCCACCGGCACATATTTCCCTGCCAACTGACTCGTCCACATCGGCGTGAAAAAGAAGGCCAGCATCGTGGAAGCGAGCGTCAGCACCACGGACAGCGCCACATTCGCTTTCGCCAAATAGCTGATCATGTTCGAAGCCATCCCACCCGGACAACTCGCAACCAGGATGATCCCCACAGCCAGTCCAGCCTCCAAATTCAAGGTGGTGGCAACAAGCCAGCCGGAAAGCGGCATGATCGTGTATTGCGCCAGAAAGCCAAGCGCCACACTCCCCGGCATTTTGCCAATGGCCTTGAAATCCTCAACACTCAGCGTCAACCCCATCCCAAGCATCGACGCCGCCAGCGACCAGAAGATCCATGGCTTGTCGAACCAAAGCATCGTCTGCGGCCAAAAAAAACCAATCACAGCCAGTGCAACCAGCCACACCGCATAAAGATTATTGAACCAGTCGAGAAAGCGTTTCATGAAAAGGTGCGGGTTGCCGGGCGGAGGGGATTGATTTACAATAGGGTATGAATTGGCACCAAGTCATCGACGAGCGCAGCCACGAGATGCATCAGGTGATCGCTGGGATTTTGCGGCGCTCTCCCGGCAAGCTCGCGCTCGTGTCAGCCTGGATCGAGCGTATGATGAGCAATCCGGACTACTCTGACCAGAATAAAGATGCACTGCAAGAGTGGCTCGATTTGATCGAAGCCGATGGCGTGGAGGGCGTGCTGCGTGTGCTCGATGATCGCGGTGAAGATGCGACCCGAATGCGCCAGAGCAGTCCTTTTGCTGCCTTAATGCCTCAAGACCAGCGATTGAAAATCCTCGAAAAATATGAAGCGCGTCGAGCTCGAGCATCTCTTGCGGGCGTCTAGCGGGACGACGGGTGAAAAGGATTTTATCATCATCGGCAGCCAGTCGGTGCTTGGTAAGCATCCTGACGCACCGCGCGAGCTCCGCCAGTCGATGGAACTGGACATCTATGCTCGGAACAATCCTGAGATGCGCATCGAGATTGAGCGAAATCTCGGTGAACTGTCTCGCTTCAGCGAAACCTACGGTTACTTCGCAGATGGCGTCGGCCCGGAGACCGCTTTGCTGCCAACTGGCTGGGAATCGCGACTGACGCCGGTTTGTAATGAGAACACGGGTGGCGCGACGGGCTGGTGCATTGACCCGTGCGACCTGACGATTGCTAAGCTTTATGCCGCGAGACCGAAGGACATCGCCTTCATCCGCGTCATGCTGAAGCATCACTTCATCCGCCCGGTGGAAATTGAGCACCTGATCACCACCTTTGATGACGAGCAGCTCCGCAGGCGTCTCGTGGATGCATTTGCCGTTTGCCGCAGGCCGGAAGCGTGATTCTGGATTCATGAGATCAGTTGGAGGTGTCACGTACGCCACTGAATGCGGGACCACCCGCACCCACATAGCCGCCGCTGCTGCCATTTTCGTCAGGCGTGACCCAAAAGGCATACAACGAGCCCTTCGCCTGATGGAAGCACAATTTCACATTTCGTCCGGCCATGTCCGACAAGTCCGCGCCATCCTCCCATTCAATCTTGAGCTTCGTCTGGTCACCCACCGCCGCCTTGGAGCTTCGCAGCACCTTCCCCGCCTCATCGAGCACTTCCACACGCACTTCGCCATTCACGTTCACGAAGAGATGTTTGCCGTTGAACTTAACCGGACGCGTCATCAGCTCGCCAGAACCATCCATGGAAGCAAAACCATCGCGTCGCAACGTGGCGAGGCCGACGCTGGCTCCACCGTAGATGTCGCCACGCCCGCCACCGGCATCGCCGGAGTAGGCGCAGTAAGGAAAGACCAGTTGGTCGTCAAACACGACAAAGACACCCGTTGTCGTGTGCAGGTAAGCCCGGTCCCAGGCCCCTTCCCGACGCTCTCCACGGATGAAGCCACTTCGGTCTGGCCGGTCCCAATGGAAGCCGTCGCGGCTAAAGCCGAGTTCCAGGTCAGTGAGCTTGGGGAAGCCTCCTTTGGAGCAGACGTCATTGTTTGGTCCGCGATGAATCTGATGCATACCGATCATGAGACTTTCATAAGCCACCGCCGCCAGGCTGTAGAGTTGCGGTGGATCACCCTCCTGCGGATTGCCTGCATAGCCTCCCGCTGGCTCCGGTTTGTCCTTGGAATCCGCGTTCGTCCAATACACCGCCTTGTCCCAGTCAGCTCCTTCCAAAAAGGTATCGCTTTCCACATAATAGCGACTGCGCCCGCGCGGCCCATCCTGTTTGATACTCTGCACCCATTTTTTCCGGAATGGATTGTAGAAGATCGAGCCGTAGTCTCCCGCAGGCGTCGTGCAGGGCACCGGCTTCGACCAGGTCACGCCATCGGACACCTGCAGGCTGTGCGTCAGCCCCGGCACTCGCTGGTCTTTCGGCACATGCATCCAGCAGGTGAGGTATTTGATCCGCTCCTTCGGATCGCCCGCATTGCTGTCATACCACAGTGCATTGTCCGTGCCCGCTGTGGTCCGCGCACCGTTGCTCCACGCTGCACCTTCGGGAAGAAGAAGATTGCCACCATGCAGGCCCAGTTCGGGCCGTGTCCATGTCTTCAAATCCGGACTCGTCGCCAGCGCAAGCGGTCCGCGCCAGCCCGCTGTGTAGAACATCTTGAAGTGCTTCTCCTTCGGCTCATAGAATACCCCGCCTTGGCCGAGATAGACGACGTTGTTAAGCTTCTTCTCAAGCTCCGTCTCAGCTTTGAAGACCGGATTACCCTCAAATTTCTTCGCCTGATGAAACGTGCGCTTCAGCGTGGTTTTCTCGATGAGAAAATCATCCACGAAGAGCTGCCTGCCAAGATCGATGGGAATCACCTTCGGCTTCTTCTTCAAATACGGAACTTCCATCACCGCGTCGCTCGGCTCGCGAAAACGCGGCGGCCACTGGTCGGGCAGTTCGATGCCGTTGTAGAGTTTTTCAGGCTTCGGGCCGGTGGCCTTGTTGGCGAGCATGAGCAGCTTCGCGTCCTTCGACACGATTTTGCCCGCGAGCACATCCTCCTCGCGAAATTTCGCCATCAGGATCTCCGCGTCCGTGTGCCGGTTCCAATCATACAGGATGTGAATGAGCCCATCGGGCGCTTCGAAGCCATCGGGATAAGACACCGCGTTGCGTTCATCGAGCAGCAGCCCGCCCTTCCACGTCTGGCCTTCATCTTCGGAAAGCCACGCGCTCATGTGCGTGCGTTTCTGAAGGTGCTCGGCAGGCGAACCATTCTTCACCAACAAAATGCGGCCCGATTTGAGCCGACGCAGGAAGAAGCGCGCATTCACATTCTGCACCGTCGCCGCCTGTTTCGGCTCGCTCCAAGTCTTGCCGCCATCGTTGGAAAAACTCTCGTGTGGCTGGCCTTTCGTGCGTGCGAGCATCCACAGGCGACCATCCTTCAACTCGACCATCATGTGCTCGTCGAACTCCCAATCCGGGAACTGCAAACTGCCGCGCTCTTTCCACGACGCCCCTTCATCGGTCGATGCAAACACCCGCGCCGTCTTGTGATGCCAATCCGACACCGGCAGCAGCCACGAGCCGTCCTTGAGCACCGTCGGCTTGTTCAGCGTGCAACCTTCCGCAAACATCACCGGCATGCTCCACACCGGCTCCGCCGCATCGGGATCATCGCAGCGCATGAACCAGTTCGTGATGCGCTTCTGCGGATCGCCGAGCTGCTGATCGAAAAACAGCCACAAACGCCCCTTCGGGTCCGTCCAAAGATTCCCCACCAGAGCCCCGCTCACCTTCTGCGCCGCCTCCATCCGCGCCCCGACCGCCAGACGCGGCTTCGACCACGTCGCGCCATCGTCATCGCTCGTCGCGAGCAGGAAATACCCATCCGGCTTGTCCCCCGTGCCCGTCCAGCAACCCCAGATCCGCCCCTTCGCCGTGCGATCCATCCCAATGATCATCGCACCGCCGCGTGCATCGTCCTGAAAATCCGCGCCTGGGCTAGTGACGACTGAAGGTGTCCAGAGACCAGGCACCTTTTTCGGTGTCGTCTGCGCGAATAAAGACGCGGTGAAGAAGAGAGCGAAGGAGCAGACCTGAAGAGATGCGGACATATGATGAAAACGCCCGCCAGCGTCCGTCCTCGCGTTTCCCACAATAAAAGCAGGTGTTATGATAACGCCGGGCTTCTGGACCGACCGTCACGATTGCACTGTGTCCCCCCACAACCATCTCACCGCCGCAGCCTATTGATCAACTCATCCAGCTGATTCAGAATATCCTAGATGGAGTAGGCTATCATGTCCGCTGATCAGTTCTGAGAGTTGTTCGCAGGTTTGGATGGATCGAATGATGAAAAGCAGATGCGAAGCGCGACAGCAAAGTAGGCATCTCGCTCCGCCGAGATGAGCCTTCAGCGCTGCCAGCAGAGGAAGTCACCCATGAATCAAAAAAATCGAGTGCTTGCGGCAGCACTCAGCTCATCACGCGGAGTGCGATGTCTCCGATGGGCTCACCGTGACCTTCGCCACGTCGGTCCAGTCGCCGTTGGGATGCGTTTGCCCAAAGATCGAATGCAGTATTCGCGGATCTCAAGGAGCCCTGCCGCCAGCAGCAGACAGTCGTCGATCCAGGGGCTTTCAGTGTGCTTGTTCAGCTCAACACGTGAGAGCTTTTTTGGGGTGTCTCAAAACTCGAAAACGGGATGCAAGCAGGATGAGGTAGGCTTGGGGGTGAGCGTGCATCTCACAGCGTTGCTTATCGGTTCAGTTTTTCGTCCCTGTGTTTCTTGATCCAGTCACGCATCCATGGAGCGGACGGGCAGCCGATATCGAGATGGGAGTTGCCCAGAATGACGAGGTCTGAGACGCGGCCTTCATTTAGCCACTTGAGCCCGAGGCTGCACTGGTGTTCCATGAGGTCGAGTGGCACGGGCTTGCCGAATTTGTAGGTCGGATCGGCTTTCTTTTTCTCGTCGATGCCGACGTAGTCCCAGAGGTAGATGCCGAGGGCGATGCGGGTGCTCTTCGGCTTCACCGCCTCCAGACGGGCGAGGTTCTTTTCGAGGTCGCGCAAATCGGCGCTTTCCCAGGTCCAGAGCACGATCACGTCGAAGTGCTTCATCGAATCGACCAGCGGCGGCTCGCAATGCGTGTGATCGGCGTGCTGGGGGTCGAGATCATAGGTGTAAATGGTGGTCCAGATATCCATGGGACGCCCGAGTTTGGCGGCTTTTTCCCGCATGGCCTTCAACTCGTCGTCCGTCATGGCAGGTTTGCCGGAGAAGCGACCATCGGGGCGTTTGGTGCGGTCTTTGACGAAGTCGTCGAGATAGATGCCGGTGAAGTTCGGGTAACGCTTCGCCAGCGTCAGGATGTCGGGCAAGGTCTTCAGTCCGCCGCCACCGCTGGAGCCGACGGCGGACCAGTTGACCTGTTGCATGGATTCGAAGGAGATGGCCCATTGCTCCATGGTGGTCTTCGCCTTCCACTTGCTTTCGGTCCACATGGCTTTGGGGCGGGTGTGGTCCTGGGTGACGAAAAGAAGGTTCTTCAGACCGAGCCAGTGAGCACCCTCCACCGGGGTCATACGGGAGCCGCCGCGCACTCCGGCCATTTCGAGATACTCCGCGCCCCCTCCGGGCGGGCAGGCGAAAAGCCAGAGCCGGTCGTGCACGGTTGCGGCGGGTGGGTTTGGCTGCTGAGCCTGGGCGAAGAGCTCTGTGAGCAGCAGAGCAGTGAGGAGTGTGAGGGCGGGTTTCATGAGTTCAGTGGCTTGCGGTGGTATCGCGGAATGTCAGCCGCAGGTTTGCGGCTTCCCGCAAAGTTGCGTTGAGCCAGAAGACGCGGCCGTCCCAGGCGTAGTCGGTGGCGGTGAGGTCGCGGCCGTTCAGTTCCACGCGTGAGAGCGTCTTGGGGGCGTTTTGAAGCTCGAAGACGAGATAAACACAGGGTGTGTTCGAGGTGATCGTTAGCGTGACGACGGGCTTTTCGACCTTGAGCAGCGTGGCGCGGCGTTCGGTGTTGTAGGATGGGCTTTGAAAGCTTGCGCCTTCGACCTTGATCAGTGGCGGGGTGGCGAAGCTGCGGGACCATTCGAGGAGGCGTGCGTCGTCGGCGTCGCTGAGGCCGATCAGCCAGGCCCATTTCTCGACCTGCATCTTGCGAGTGACGCCGAGGGCATCGGGCATTTCGGCGGTGCGGCTTTCGAGGGGCTGCGGACGGCGGTGGCCCCAGGACATCATGGCGTTGTGTGCGGGGGTCATCGCGGCGAGGTCGTCGATATTGATGCCGGTGGGCTTGCGTCGGGCGAGCGGCAGATGATTGCCCCAGTAGTAAGGCGTGACCATCTGGCCCTGGCTGTAGAATGGGCGGTAAGCGGTCGAGGGCAGGCGCGTCCAGCCGGGGTTGAAATAGATGGCCGACAAGGGCTCGCGGATGCCAAAGCGGATGCGGTAGAGCGGTGGCAGTTCGCCCGAGAGCAGCTTCTCGTAATCGCGCTCCTGGTCGAGCAGCGGGAACTTCAACTCGCGCTTCGTGCCATCGCGAAAGAGCACGTCGATGAGGTTCTCCGGCAGCACGCGGAGCGGATAGCCGGCGGGCGGGGTGAGGATCAGCAGTTCCTCGATCTCGTATTCGGCCTTGGGTTCGGTTTGCAGGGTGACGGTGCGCGAACCGAAGCCGTCCGGGTAAAAATAGAAATCCTCCGTCGCCGTCTCGCCCCAGACCTTGTAGTTCAGGTCGCAGGGCTGTGCGGTCCAGCGGACGTGGATGCGGGCGGCGGTGGATTCGAGGATCTCGACGCGGCTGCGGCGCAGTTCTTTGTCGGAAGCGGCATCGATGCAGTCCAGCCCGTCCGGGCGACGGGGCGCTTCGGCGAACTCGAAGTTCAGCGCGGTGTTGTGTTTCCCGGCCCAGAAAGGCGTGTAGGCCGCGCCGCGCCAGAAGACAAAGCGCGAGCCGTTCGACAATGTGATGACGACATCCTTCCGCTCCGGTGCCCAGGCCTTGTCATAAGACATCTCGGTGACCTCGTCGGGGCCGGAATAGGAGAGCAGCGGGTAGTCGTAGCGCAGCTTGGTTTCGATGGCTCCAAACGCGGGCAGCTTCGGCGATTCTCGCAGGAGCATCGTGCGGAGGGTCTTGCGCCAAAGTTCGCGGCCCTTCGCATCGCGGAGCGCCACGTGCAGCGTGTCGCGATCCTTGCTGGAGGCGGGAAAGGGCAAGGCGAGGTTCAGTTCGGTGCGGATGCCCTTTCGCAGCTCGATGGCGGCTTTCATGGGCTTTTCGGGATCGGATTCAAACCACGCGAACACCTCCGCGCCGGAGATCGTTTCCTTCGCGGAGAAGGCCGCGACCATGACGCGGGCCTGCTGCTCCGGCCCCAGCACGAGCCAGTCCGCCGGCGGCAGGATCGCGCCGAGATCGACCGGGTTCATCACCGGATCGGCCACCGCTTTCGCATCCGCCTCCAGGGCCGGACGCTCGACCGACCAGCGGGCCAGCTCGACCGTGTTTGCGTCCTTGGTTTTCGTGAGCAACACCAGTTCCTCCGGCGCGGGCGAGGTGGTGAAAGTCACGCGGGCGGTGAAGGGGGAATTTCCCGACACATCGAGCGCTTTCCGCTCCACTTCCTTGCCTTCGCGATACGCCGCGAGCCAATGCTCCGGGGCCGGGTGCGTGTCGCTGGCGAATTGCACGATCACCGGCGTCAGACCGACACGCTCCACGCCGAAGGGCGGACGCCAGAGGTGGCCTGGATCCAACTGAAACCGCGTCGCGAAGGTCACTGCCTCACGTTGCTTCGTCGTGCTGCCGGGATGCTCGAAGAGGAAGCGGATGTCCTCCGCCTTCAGCGCCTCGTTATAGATTTGGAGTTCGTCAAGCAGGCCACGCAAATGCGAGCGCACATAGCGCCAAGTATCGCCATCCGCGCGGCAGCCGAGTCGCAGCACGCTGTCCGGCGTATCGGGCTTCAGCTTGAAATCGCCGCCCCGGAACGTGCCTTTGTCAGCGGGAGTCTTTCCCTGCCCGTCCACATAGAGTGTGAAGTGCGGAGCCTCCGCCACGCGATAGGTCACCGCGATGTGATGCCATCCGCCGTCATTCGGGACGAGGCCGTTCGAGGTTCGGAAGTTCGTGATCCACTCGCCCTGTCCCTCGCCATGCACCTGCATTCCCTCGATGCCGAAGACTCCGAAGAACTTGTCCGGTGCGGCAGTCAGGTCGGCGCGGCCTTTGAAGAGCACCGGCATCTCCGCGTAGTAGTTCCCCACGTTGACCCAGGTCGCGAGGGTGAAGTCGCGGCTGAAATCAATCGCCGAAGGATTCGCCAGCTCGATGCCCGCGTTGACCTTCTCGATCACCACCGCGCTGCCCACGCGTCCGGGGCCAAAGGACGGCGCGAGCTTCGGATCGACGGGGCGGCCATCGTGTTGACCGGTGACGTCCTTCAGATCGTCATCGAAACGGAAATGGGCGACGAGGTCGGCGTGGGCGGGGTAAAGTGAGCCGATCAGGAGGGCGGTGAGGAGGGTGATTGGCTTCATGGGGGATTCACTTGTTGGGATTGAGTGCGGTGTCCGCCTCGATCCACACGATGCGGTAGTCCTGTGCGGGAACGTTGATTGTGATGTCGCCGCTCCGGATTTTGAGCGCCGCTTTGCTGACCACGTCTTTCGCGCTGACGTTTGCGGGCAGGTCGAGCTTGTCGAGATTCAAGCTCAGCCGCACATCGGTCTTCTCCTTGCTCAAGTTGGAGACGATGGCGAGCACGCGGCCTTGAGGGTGCGCGAAGAGGCTGACGTAGCAGTCTTTGGTTTCGACTTTCACGACATCCGGATTGCTCCAGTAAGGCAGCCAGCGCGCCTGCTTGACACCGAATTCATCGCGGACTTTCCACAGCGTGGAGATCGCGTCCAGGTCGGCAGGCTTCTCCGGCCGCACCGGGACATTGTGAAGGATGGCGAGCGCGACGCTTTGGCGATAGTTCTTGAGCTTGTAGTAGAGGAGGTCCGCCGGCACACCCCAGTTGTAGCCCATGAACTCGGCGCGGAAGCGCTCCAAGGGCAGGGCGTCGAGTATGGAGTCGTTCGCCCTTAGCTGCTCGCCGTTCCAGTAGGTCGTTGCCCAGGCCATACCGGGAGCGTTCATGCATTCATAGGGATGCACATCCACGATACCGTCCGGCTTGCGGGTTCTTACGGCGGTGTAGATGCGGCGCAGGTTGTCGCGGACGGAGAACACGGGGTAAACGCCTCCGCGCGAGCCATCGGGCTTAAGGTAGCCACAGCCGTGCAGTTCATTGTCGCACAGAAGGGGTCTTGTGGTGGTGTCCAGATAGACACCGTCCACATCGTAGTCGTCGATCAGGCGGCCGATGCCGTCCACCAAAAAATCCTGCCAGGGTCCGCGCTGGCACGCCAACATGGTTGATTGAGGCGGCAGATCTCCCAGTTTCCCAACCGCATACGCCTTGCTGGGAAGGACGCGCATTTCGTCGCCAAAGAACATGGCTTCCGGCGCATTCCCGGAAAGCAGGAAGCCACCGACATAGGGGAGGACTTTCAGTCCGTAGCGGTGGCATTCCTTGACCAGGCGACGGAATTTCTCCTCGTAGCCGCCGATCGGGCGGGTGTAGGCGAAGACATTCCACCATTTCCAGACGATGATCGCACGGGCGCCTTTCTCGGCGTAGTGCTCGAGGGCGGGCTTGCCGTTGATCTTCATGTCCGGCAGGTCCAGCTCCTCGCCATACCGAATCGTGCGCACGATGCGGGCGTCCCAGGCATCCTCGGTGACCGGCTTGACGGGGGTGGCCAGCAGGCCGAAGACGTAATCCCGCTTCCCGCCCGCGGCGAGCGTGACCGGCGTGGTGACAAGGTTCAGCCGCAGGACCACTTCATCGCCGCGACGGATGATTTGGATCGCCTTGCCGGGGTCCGCGACAGACCAGTTTTGCTCGGACTCACAAACCCATTGCAGGCCGCGGGCCTCATCGCCGAGCCAGACCATGGGCTGGAATTTGCTCGTATAATCGGCGGTCAACGCACCCGAGGTGCCAGCCATCGCACCGGTGCTATCGGGCCAGGTGTTCAGGTAGCGGGCGTGCTCGCTGCGCAGGGGGATTTCCACCACGAGTTCATCAAGGGTCACGGGTTTGTCGGCTTGCAAAGCCCACGCGATTTTCGCCAGGCCATCGCTCTCGATGGTGGTAGTCACATTGGCGCTCACCGATGCGCCCTCGAGTTTCTGGGAGATGCGACAAGCGGTTTCGCTGGTCGCGGCGAGCTGCGAGACCCCCGGCGTCCACACAACGTCCGCACCGTTGACCCGCGCCAGCAATCGCATCGGTGCCGCCAGCATCGGGGCATCCTTGCTGCTGATCTGCGACACGAACGGCGTCGCGCCGAACTCATACGTCCGTCCCCAGGGCGAGACCGTGCATCCTTGCGCGGTCTTCGTGGACCGCAACGCCGTGAACGGAGCGATGACCTGATCGCTGATGCCCTCGCGCGAACCGACCCAGACCGGCGCTTTGTCCGGATAGACAAATCGGGTGGTCACCTTGCCCGGCGTCTCGCCCGCCGGAGTGCTCGCCGTGGTGGTGATCTCATATTCGCCGCCCGTGAACCCATCCATGGAAATGATTGCCTCGCCCCGCCAGCGGCCCGAGCCGGGGGACGTCTCCTGCAATCGCGCTGTCAGGCTCCTGATCGGCTTCTCCTCCCGCATATCGCGCACCGTAACGGATGCCTCGGGCGCGCCGACAAACGTCACGTCGCATCGCAGATCGCAGACAATCTGCTTATTCAGATAGCGGTAACTCGGAAGCATCCGCAACGAGTCCGCGGTGGCAGAGTTGCCGAGGAGCGCCATCAGCTCGCGCTGTGGCAGCGCCCGCTTGTAGATCCGGATCTCATCGATGTCGCCCTTGAACCAACCTGCCGACCAGCCACCTATCCGGCGGATGTCGCCGCGGGTTGGCGTGATCGGCGTGCCAACCTTTCCTTCGAGAATGATTTTTCCGTTCTGATAAACGAAGTAGCTGGGGCCCTCGAAAACCACGGCCAGAAATTGCCAGGTGCCGACAGGAAATGGCTCAGCGGCTTGGATGGCCTCGCTGGCCGTGCCATCGCCGTTTTCGAAATACAGGCGTCCATTGTTAATGCGCAGGCTGTAGTTTCGATTGACAGCGAGACCCGCCGTATCACCCAGGATCAGGCGGTTCCGGCCGCTCACATCCGCTGCGTTGACCCAGGCCGTGAGAGTGAAGTCACTGCCGACTCTCAAGCTCTCGGCCTTACCGATGTCCACGTAGTCGTCCACGCCGTCAAAGTGCAAGGCCAGCCCACGCGGCGATGGCACCCAGGTCGCCCCGTGGATCGTTCCGGCATGCTTGTTCCCGCTCCTGTCTTGCAAGACATCACCCGAGCCTTCCTCGAAGGACCAATGGGCGATGAGCGAGGGCTCGGCAGCGTGAAGTCCTACGAGCGGAGCCAGCAGCAGGGCGGTGAGAAGGGTGACGGTAAGTCTCATGCGAAAAATCTTTTGCGATAGTCCCGTATCACTGAATCCACATGCCTTTGCCCGTGCCGCCTTTCGGGGCGGTCTTGGGGTAGTCGGGGTTGGGTTTTTGCTCGATGACCTTCACGACCTTATCGATGGGCAAATCGGCCTGTGAGTCCCGCGTGCGGACGCCGGTGATGCTGACATTGCGCACGGTGCAATCGAGGTCGGGGGAGAAGATTTCCGTCCAGCGCGAGGGATCGGTGCCGGGTGCGCCTTGGTAAGTGGCGGACTTCGGACCGAGTTCGACGAGGTGATAGTCGGCGGGTGGCGTGAAGAGCAACTTTACATCACGAACGGTTAGGTCGTCGGTGTTGGCGTGGACCTGGATGCTGCCGGGGCGGTGGAAGGTGAGGTTTTCAAAGACGATGTTCTTCAGGGTGCCGATGCCGGCGCTGAAGTCGTTGGCGCGACCGGCTTCGAGGTTCGGCTGGTCGTAGAGCTTGAAGTCGCGGATGTTGGTGATGTGACGCAGGGTGATGTCGTGGATGGGGCAGTCGAGTGTAGTGCCGCCGCTGAAGCGTTTCACGCCTGGGAGCAGTCGGATGGCGTCGGTGATGCGCGTTGCTTCGGGAGCGCCGGTGATGTGCTCGATGGTGAGATGATGGATGGGGCCAAAGCTCGCACTGTATTGCCTCCAATCCCAGGCGGTGAGCGAAACAGGATCGTCATGGGAATCGCCGCTGACGTTGCGGATGACGCCATCGCTCGCAGGGCCATCGACATGCACGCCATCGCGTCCGTGACGGTCGAGCGTGAGGCCATCGACGGTGAAGTCGCGGATGTTGCCGAGATGAATGGCGAAGGGCCTGCTCTGGCGCACGGTAACGTTGCGCACGCTCACCTTGCGGACGTTGTGGAGCAAGAAGACGCCGTGGCTGCCGGGCACGGGCTTGAGCTTCGAGGAATGACCGCGTTGATTGCCGTGGTTGTCTTTGACGCCGTTCGCCAGCGTGGTCCAGATGCCGCCTTCGATGGTGATGTTGGAGTCCCGCTGCGTGTCTTCGCACACGGGTTGGTCTGCAAAGCCGAAGATGTTTTCATTGCGCACCATGCAGGTGTTGGTGCCCGGTTTAAGGCGAATCTCGGCCTTCGCATCCGCCGTGAGTTTCTGGCCGGATTTCATCACCAGCGGCCCGTCGAGGTAATAAGGCATCTCCCGCGCGGGAATGTGCAACTGACCATCCGCGTCGAGATCGGCTTGGAAAGCCTCTGTCCACAGCTCGGCGACGACTTCCATGGTTTGAAGCTGTCCGTCCTTGTCGGGCCATGTTTCGGTCCACGTTCCGGTGCGGACTTGCCCGGCTTGCAGGGCTGTCAGGGGAGCGAGAAGGAAGACGGTGAGAATCGGGAGTGTGAAGCGCATGGATTGGGGGAGTCTTGGAGTCATGGGCGCGTCAACAACTGGCGAAGCTTCTTCGCCATCATTTATCGTGCGTCGTGGCAAGCCGCTCACGCCAGGATCTCCCGCACCACTTCGCCATAGACATCGGTGAGGCGGAAATCGCGGCCGAGGTGGCGCCAGGTGAGGCGTTCGTGATCGAGGCCGAGCAGGTGCAGGATGGTGGCGTGGAGGTCGTGAAGGTGGACTTTGCCGGAGACCGGGCGGAAGCCGAACTCGTCGGTCTCGCCATGCATGAGGCCACCTTTCACGCCGCCACCAGCCATCCAAGCGCCGAAGCTTTCGGGCTGGTGCTCGCGACCATGTTTTTCGATGGGCGCAGTGCGGCTGAGGTCTTGGCTCCAGGGGGTGCGACCAAACTCGCCGCTCCAGACCACGAGCGTGTCCTCCAGCAGGCCGCGTGATTTCAGATCGCGGATCAAACCGGCGCAAGGCAGGTCGCTGGCGGCGCAACTCTTTGGCAGAGCGCCGCGGATGTCGCCGTGGTGATCCCAGCCGTCCATAGTGACCTGCACAAAGCGCACACCGGCCTCGCTGAAACGACGGGCGAGCAGGCAGGCGCGGCCGTTTTTGTCGGTCGTCTTTTCGCCGATGCCGTAGAGCTTTTTCGTGGCCTCGGTTTCCTTCGAGAGATCGACCAGATCCGGCGTGGCGGTCTGCATGCGAAAGGCGGTCTCCAGGCTGTGGATCATTCCTTCCATGCGGGCATCCGTGTCATGTTGCGCCAGCAGGCGGCGGTTCATGCGCTGGATGAAATCAAAGCGCCGCCGCTGGGAGGCGGCATCGGTCGCTGGATCGGTGAGGAAGGCGATGGCGGGATCGCTCACCTTGGCCGGAAGCGTCACGGGCGTGCCCTGGTGCGCAGCGGGCAGGAAGGAGGCGCTGTAGTTCCGCGTGTCGATGCCGGGATGGATGGTGAGAAAGGCGGGCAGGTTCTGGTTTTCGGTGCCGAGGCCGTAGCTGATCCATGAGCCGAGCGAGGGCCGCGCCTCGGCGATGGCTCCGGTGTGCATCTGGAGCAAAGCGGGGCCGTGCTGGTTGTTGTCCGCATGCACGGCCCGCAGCAGGCAAAGCTCATCGGCGATGGCGGCGGTGTGCGGCAGCAGATCGGAGATCGTGAGTCCGGACTGACCGCGAGGCCGCACCGGGATGTCGGTGCCGAGGGCCAGCAAACCATCCGTGCTGTCGTGACGATGCTGCTCCGGCAGCGGGGCCTTCACTGACTTGCCGTGCCGTTGCTGGATGAGCGGCTTCGGATCGAAAAGGTCCATCTGCGAGGGACCGCCGGACATGAAGAGGAAGATGACACGTTTCGCCCGTGGCTGGAGCATCGGAGCGCGGACTGCGAGTGGATTGGTTGCCGCATTCAGCAGACCATGCAGGGCCATCGCGCCAAAGCCCGCGCTGGTTTGACGCAACCAGGCGCGGCGGGTGGTGGTGAAGGGTGAGAGATTCATGGAGATCAAAAGCGGAGAAGAAACTCATTCGTGCCGAAGAGGGCGCGGGCCAGCTCGGTCCAGGCCTGGGTTTCACCGGCGGCTTTGGAGGCTTGCAGAAAGGCGAGCGCGTCTTCACGCTCGGCGGCGGCGATGGGGCGACTCAAGACACGCAGCCAGAGCCGCGCGAGGCGGGCGGCATCGTCCTCTTTGATGGCGATCAGGGTCTTCGCGAGATCCTCGCCACGCTCGCGGATGAGATCGGCATTCAGCAGATACAGCGACTGCGTGGGCACGGTGGTTTCACTGCGCTTGCTGGTGAACTGCGCGGGCTGCGGGAAGTCGAACACATCGCGCAGCCGCGCCGTGCCGGGCTGTGTGCCGGTGCGCACCACGGGCAGATACAGCGTGCGCTCCACTGCCTGGGACTCACGCTCTTTTTTGAGGCTGAACTGCGGGTGACCGTCCTGCTTCTCCTTCAGCGGCAAGCCACTGATGTTCTCCGGGAACTCCAACGGCAGTCCTGGACCTCCGACCGGCGGAGCAAGCCGACCGCTCGCCACCAGCATCGCATCACGGATGGACTCGGCATCGAGCCGCTGGCGGTTCATGCGAGTGAGCAGCTTGTTTTCGGGATCGGCCTCCAAGGAGCGGCGGTTTCCAACCGCCGTCAGTGATTGCAAATCGCCGTTCCCTGATGCCAGTCGGTAGGTGCGGCTGAGCGTGAGCATGCGGATGAGCTTCTTTTGCGACCAACCTTCCTTCATGAAGCGATGCGCGAGATGATCGAGCAGTTCGGGATGGCTCGGCGTGTCACCGCGCGTGCCGAAGTAATCAACGCTGCGCACCAGCCCTTCGCCGAAGAGCTTCTGCCAGACGCGATTGACCGCAATGCGTGCCGTGAGCGGGTTGCGAGCATCCGCGATCCAATTGGCCAGTTGCAAGCGACCGCTTTGTCCGGCGGGAATCTTCGGCTGCGGTCCCCACATCGCCACACGCACGAGACCGCGCGGGATGGTGTCTCCCAGCGCATACGGATTGCCTCGGATGGTCACACGCATGTCGGCGGGCTTCTCCGCATCCTGCACCGCGATGGCCTGCGGTTTGCCTGGATGAAAATACTCACCGTGTCCGATGCGGAGTTCGAGCGCGGTGATTTCCTTTTTCAACTCGTCGAGACGCTTTTTGCCCGCCGCATTCGGTTTGTCTCCAAGCGCTTTCGACTCGGCCTCCAGTTTCTGTTTTTCCTTTCGCCAGCCCGCCAGCTTCTGCTCGTGATTGCGGGCGATTTCCCGGTCCTCTTCCAGCTCCGGCAGCGGCACGCGTTGGATATTGCTCCAGATGCCGTGGCGTGTTTTGAAGGTGGTCTTCGTGCTGCGGAACATGCCCGCGAGCGCGTAGTAGTCCTGCTGGCCGATGGCGTCGAACTTGTGGTCGTGGCAGCGGACGCAGCCCAGCGTCATGCCGAGGAAGGCGGTGCCCACCTTGCTCACCTGGCTGTCCACGAAGTCGTGCTCCATCTTCAGCTTGTCGATGGCATTGATGTCCACATCGCCCAGCACGATGAAACCGGTCGCGATGAGGTTTTCACGACGCTCCTGCGGCGAGGCGGCAGGCAGCAGATCGCCCGCGAGCTGCTCGCGGATGAAGCGGTCGAAGGGTTTGTCATTGTGAAACGAGGCCACGAGGTAGTCGCGATACCGCCACGCATGTTCGGCGAAGATTTTGCCCTCCGTGCCGATCTGCTCCGCATAGCCCACGAGGTCCAGCCAATGCCGCGCCCAGCGCTCGCCGTAGGCTTTGGATGAGAGCAGACGGTCCACGACGCGCTCGTGCGGGGATGATCCGGACAATGAGATGCCCGTCTCCTTGTCTGATTGTCCCCTTGTCTGATTGTCTCGTTCGAGGTCGGCCAGAAAGTGCTGAATCTCCTCCTCCGTCGGCGGCAGGCCGGTGAGGTCAAACGTCACGCGCCGCAGCCAGACATGCGCTTCGGCCTCGGGACACGGTTGAAGGCCCGCTGCCTCCTGCTTCGCGAGAATGAAGGCGTCCACCTCATTCAGAGACCAGGCTTGATCACGCACGGCGGGTGGCGCGGTATCCCGCACCGGTTGATAGGCCCAGTGTTTCCGTCCTTCCTCCACATCCACGCCGGTCTTCTTCACCGCTTTCGCCACCGCCACCGTCTCGCGTGGATCGGGCGCACCGCGCTTCACCCATTCTTCCAGCACGGCGATCTCGCTTCCCGGCAGTTTCGCCTTCGGCGGCATCTCCATGTCAGGGTTCGTGTAGCGCACCGCCTCGATGAGGTGGCTCTTTTCTACATCGCCAGGCACCAGCGCAGACCCGCTGTCACCACCCGCCTGCCAGCCTGAGCGCGAGTCCAGCACCAGCCCGCCTTTGATCTTCCCTGCGTGCGAATGGCATTCGTAGCAACGCTGCTTGAGCAACGGCTCCACGCGCTCGCGGAAAAAAGCATCTCCCTCCGCCGCAGAGGCGGCAAGTGGGATCAACAACAGGGCGGTGAGTTTCATTCGGAACTCGGAAAGGCTTGGTGCGAGTTAGGCCAGCAGTTTATCAATTATCTTCGCGCCTTGATTGTCGGTGAGGCTGGCAGCGAGCCCGTTGCGCTTGTAGCTGAGCTTGTTGTGATCAATGCCGAAAAGCTTCAACAGGGTGGCGTGGTAGTCGAAGTGCTTCACCTCGTCGATGATGGCCTTATGGCCGAAATCGTCCGTCTCGCCGTGAACATAACCTTTTTTGAAACCGCCACCGGCCAGCCACATGCTGAAGCCATGGGTGTTGTGGTCGCGGCCCCATTTATCCGGCCCCGCATCGTTTTGCAGAACGGGAAGACGACCCATCTCACCACCCCAATGGACGACGGTAGTATCGAGCAGGCCACGCTGTTTCAGATCGATCAAGAGCGCCGCGCTGGGCTGGTCAGTGGCTTGACAGTTTTTCGGCAGCGCAGAGACCAGAGAGCCATGCTGGTCCCAGCTCTGGCCCGCATTTAGCACCTGCACATAACGCACACCACGCTCAATGAGTCGGCGGGCAATGATACAGCGCGTGGCATAATCCTGAGTGATGGGATTATCGACACCGTAAAGTTTTTTGACGTGCGCTGGCTCATTGGAGATGTCGAGCGCTTCCTTCGCAGCGGTCTGCATCTTGGCAGCGAGTTCGTAGCTTGAAATGCGAGCCTGCAGGTCAAGTTCACCTGGATGAGCGCCGAGATGCTCTTCATTGAAGGCTTTTAATAAGGCGAGCTGACGCGCCTGCGCCCCTCCTGCAAGCGATGCAGGCGGATCGAGATTCAGAATGCGCGGCTCGGTAGGGCGCACGAGCGTCCCCTGATAAAGCGCGGGCAACCAACCATTCGTGTAATGTTCTCCGCTGAAAGTGGGCAGACCATTCGGATGCGAGAGCACCATGTAGGCGGGCAGTTCATCCGTCTCGCTGCCAAGGCCATAAGTGAGCCAGGAGCCGAGAGCCGGACGTCCTGCGGTGACACGACCGGCATTCATGGCGTAAAGACCCTGCGCATGATTGCTTACACCGGAGGTCATCGAACGCACCAGCGTGATCTCATCGGCGACTTGGCCGAGATTGGGCAAAAGCTCGCTCAGCTCCATACCGCACTGCCCGCGCTTTGAGAACTTCCAAGGCGAGCCGAAGCATTTCGATGAAGCCTGAGCGAGGTTGTCATACTTCACCTCACCAGGGAACTTTTGCCCATGATACTTCGTGAGCATCGGCTTCGGGTCGAAAAGATCCATCTGCGACGGACCGCCCATCATGAAGAGGGAGATCATCGCCTTCGCCTGCGGCTCGAAGTGCGGTTTCTTGGCAGTGAGATCGTAGCGGATCTCGCCCGCGATATTTTCCGGCTTTAAAGGTGCACCGAGCAGGCCATCTCGCTGTAGCAGCGAGGCAAGCGCCAGCGTGCCCAGACTGTAGCCATTGGCATGGAGGAAGTGACGTCGGGAACAGATCTGTGAGGATTTCATTCGATGTAAAGGAAGCGATTCGAGCTGCAAAGCACTTGGCAGAGACTTGCCATGGCTTCTTGCTGTGGATTGGGGACGACGCCTTTCGGGTGCTGGATGTCGTGATGGTATTGAGTCAGCGCTTTCGTCTGCTCGCCCAGGTAGGTGAGGCATTTGGCGATGTCTGCTTCGGAAGGTATCTGGCCATAGAGAAGGCTCCAGAGGCGCTGGAGCTGCTTCGCGCGGTCTTTCGGTGCTTCTTTTTCGACGAGGTCGGCAAGGCGGCGGGAGCTGTCGAGCACAAAGGTGTCGTTCATGAGCAGCAGGGATTGAGGCGCCACGGTGGTCTGCGCACGCATCTCGCAGTTCGGCTGCATCACGGGCGCGTCGAAAGTGTCGAGAACGGTGAGCGGCTTGCTGCGGCGGACCTGGATATAGATCGAGCGGCGGAAATCGGCCTCACCAGCGGGATCGACCTTGTTGAGCGTGATGGTGCCCTTGTCGATACCGGTGATCACGCGACCCTGTGGATCACGGCCGATGCCGCTGGGCGGGCCGTAGCTGGTCTGCACAAGAGATCCCGTCATGCCTAGCATGGAGTCACGCAGCGTCTCAGCATCAAGGCGGCGGATTTTAAAGCGGGCGTAGAAGCGATTTTCGGGATCGGTCTTCAACGAAGCATCATTCACCGATGATTGCCGATACGCGGCGCTGAGCAAAATGAGCCGGTGCAGCGGCTTCAACTTCCAACCGCCCTTCACGAACTCATCTGCGAGGTAGTCCAACAACTCAGGATGCGTCGGCAACTCGCCCTGACGGCCAAAATCACCGGGAGTGTTCACGAGGCCGCGACCCATGTGATGCATCCAGAAGCGATTCACCAGCACGCGGGCAGTGAGCGGATGTTTGCCACTCGTGAGCCATTGCGCGTAGGCGAGGCGTCGGCCGCTCGATCCACTGCTCACCGGCACCGGTTTGAAGGGCTCGATCATCGGACTGGCGAGGATGCCGAGCTCGCCGGGTTTCACCTCCACCTTCGGTTGATCGTGATCGCCGCGATTGAAGAGCTTCGACACGGGCACCTGGCCTTTGACCTCGGTAAGGGCCATCACAAAGCCTTCCGCAGGCTTCGTAGCACGCAATTTCGTCGCCTCGGCCATCTTGGCATCGACAAGGTCCTGCTTTTTCTTGTCATAAAGATCGAGCGCGTAAGTAGCGAGCGCGGAGGGATACTTTTTGATCAGCGCCTTCTGTTCCGGCGTTTGTTTGGCCACGGGTGTGTCGCGAGCCACACGAAACGCGGCCTGCTCGGCCTGCGGAACCTTCTTGATCTCAACCTCGAAAATCTCATCGAGGAACTTCTTTGACATCGCGCGCGCCTCGACCTCGATCTCTTTCGCCTTCACCTCGATCTCGGCAGCCTTCGCGCGTTCCTCGGGCGAGTAGAGCGAGTAGAGGCGGCTGTTTGGAGCACGCCAGTTCTCCCAATTGTAAGCGGGATCAAAAATAGCGCACAGACGGTAGTAGTCGGCCTGCGTGATCGGATCGTAGCGATGATCGTGGCACTGCGCACAGGAGAGCGTGAGGCCCATGAGCGAGGAGCCGAGGATCTTGATCTGCTCGGCGATGACGTTGTTTTTCGCGAGCTTCGCATCATCCACTGTGTCTCCCGTGCCATCAGGTGCCATACGCAGGAAGGCGGTGGCGATGAGCTGGTCCGTGCGTTTCCCATCGAGCACGGCCTGCTGGTAATCGCCATGAGTCGCACCGGCGATTTCGTCACCGGCAAGCTGCTCCTGGATGAATTGATCCCACGGCTTGTCCTCATTCAACGAGCGGATCACATAATCACGGAAGCGCCACGCATGAAGGCGCACGCTGTCTGCTTCCGTGTAGCCATTCGAGTCCGCATAGCCGGTCACATCCAGCCAATGCCGCGACCAGCGTTCGCCGTATGTTTTTGAGGCTAGCAATCGCTCCACCAGTTGTTCATAGGCCACTGGTGATGTATCCCTGACAAAGGCGTCCACTTCCTCGGGTGTCGGCAGCACACCCGTCAGATCCAAAGTGACTCTCCGGATCAAGGTGCGTCGATCTGCCTCAGGAGCTATCGAGAGGCCTTGGTCCGCCATTTTCGCCGAAACAAACGCATCCACGGCGGTTCGCGTGTTACCTGCTTTCGGCACCGCAGGCCGCTGCACTGGCTGAAAGGCCCAGTATTGGCGGTCTTCATCCAAAATGACTGCTCCAGGTGCCAGCGCCAAAGGTTCAGGTTTGGCGGTCTTCGCGCCTTGGACGATCCATTTCTCGATCACGCCGAGCTGCACCTCGGTGAGCGGCTTGCCCTTCTCCGGCATCTCACCGCTGCGGATGACCTCGACGAGCTTACTCTTCGCCGGATGGCCAGGGACGAGGATATCGTCCATGAAGCGCCGCAGCCGCAGATCGACGCCGCCCTCGGGCTTATCCTCTTCGCCATGACAGTGTGTGCAATGCGCCTTAATTATCGGACGCACATCGCGTTCAAAGGTAAGCACACGCTCCGCCGCGGATGTGGCAATCGGGATCAAAAGCAGTGGAATGAGCTTCATGAAGACTGAGAAAAATTGGCGCAATCGAAGAAGGCGACAGCAGCTTTGAAAATACAGAGCCACCAGCCTGATTCTTCATAAACTTGTGAGACTATTTTCCTAATGGACGTTACTCTCAGAGCAATGCAACCCAAACGCAGTCCCAAGCCCTCCGATGACCGCCGCTACTTCAAGGAAGTGCGGTTCCGCCAGATCCGCGCCCTGTTTGAAATCGCCAGGCACGGCACCTTTGCCGCAGCATCCCGGAGCCTCGGCATGGCCACGCCCTCCGTCTGGAGGCAGGTGCGGGCGCTGGAGGACGACTACGGCGTGCAACTCGTCACCGCCAAAGGCCATGACGTGCGCCTCACCGAGGACGGCGAGCGGCTGCTGGACCTCGCCGCGCCGCTGGTGGAGGGCTTTGACTCGCTGAAGAAGGTCTTCCACGACCAGCATGGCAAAGCCGAGCGACATCTCCGCATGGCTGCGCCCGCCACCGTGCTGAACGGCACGCTTCGTCATATCATCGCTCACTACCGCGAGTCCCATCCGCAGGTGCGCCTCTCGCTCATCGACGCTCCTTCGCGGATCGCCTGGCAGCTCCTGGAGGCGGAAAAGGCGGACATCGCCATCGTCGGCGCGCCGCAGGGTGTGGTGATACCGCCCCGCTTCGAGCCCACGCCGCTCGTGCGATATCCCTTTGAGGCCGTGTGCCTTGAAAGCCATCTTTTTGCCCAGATCAAGACCCCCAAGCTACGCGACATCGTTAAACAGCCCCTCATCCTCGCCGGGGAAGATTCTAGTTCACGCATGCAGTTTGATCACCTCGTCGCCAAAGCCGGGTTGACTGCCCAGGTGAACATCATTATGACTGCGAGCAACGTCACCTCCATCCTCAACTACGTGGCACTCGGCATGGGCGTGGCCATTCTCACCCGACCTGCAAGTGAAGCCCTGCCAGTGCCCACCGATGTGAAAGCACGCTTTCTCCACCGCGATGTCTCCAGCTTTCTCGGCCACGACCAAGTCGCCCTGCTCCACCCCAAAGGTCGCCACGAGCTCGCCCACGTCCGCGCCTTCCGCGAGATGGTGTTGAAGGGGATGTGAGGTAACAAGGAATCGAGAGAAAGAATCGGCATCATTTGCCACTCACTGCACGATCACCCCATCGGCAAACACCAGCAGCACGAGTTTCTTAAACTGAAGCCGCTCACCCGCCTTCACCGCTTTGCGATAAAGGCTCACGCGATTGATTTCGCCGGGGAAGAGCTGTGTCTCGTGCACTTCGACCTTGGTGAATCCGGCTTTTTGCAGCGCTTCCACCTGACTCGCCGCTTTGGGGCGGATTGTTGGCGTGAGCGCGAAAAGGGTGCCGGGCTTGGTGATGGTCACGTCGAGCTTTTCGATGCTGGTGCGATGGAACGGCAGGTTTTTGACCGCATCGGGCATTTCATCGATGACGTAGTCGCGATCATCGAAAAGCTTCACGCCGCGTTTCATGACGGCGGGCGCGGGTGGCTGCGGTGCGGGCCATGTGATGCGCTTTTGGTCTTTTTGCGACTCGAACTCGCCCACGGCTTCGAGTTTGCCGAACATGATGCGGTCGGTCGTGCCGCCGTGGTCGCTTTGGCTGACGGTGAGCCATAGAGTGCCTTCGTGTTCGTGGAAGGTCGGATACTGGAAGGAATGCGGGGACTCGAACCGGTATTTGCGCTGCCAGGTTTTGCCGTCTCGGGAGATGTCCACGTTGAAGACGCTGCGATTGCAGTTCTGGATCTTGGTGTTCTCCTGCCAGCCGAGGTAATAGATGCCGCCGAATTTATCGAAGGTCGGTTTGGAGTTCAGGCCGTTCGGCACGAAGGACTTTGGCTCGGCGACGGTCCATGTTTTGCCGTTCTGGCTTGTGGTGAAGTGGTAGTTGCCCGCGTCGTTGCGCACGATGGCCATCCAGGTGCCGTCGGGCAGGCGGTTCACGGCGGATTCGCTGAGCTGCTGCGACTGCGGCTCGTTGTAGTGGCCGATGACTTCGAAGGCGGTGAAGTCATCATGCAG
>CANETF010000012.1 GCA_947440575.1 Verrucomicrobiaceae bacterium | reverse complement strand
CCGCCTCATCATCATCGGCCAGGGCCCCCTGCAAAAAACCCTCACCGCCCGCATCGCCGCAGCCTCCCTCCAGGATCACATCCACCTCACCGGCCCCCTCCCCGCCGAAGCCGTCGCCCGCTACATGCGCGCCGCCGACCTCCTCTGCATGACCAGCCTCAACGAAGGCCTCCCCAACGTCGTCCTCGAAGCCCAAGCCTGCGGCATCCCCATCCTCGCCACCCACGTCGGCGGCCTCGCCGAAGTCATCGACCAACCCTGGAAAGGCACCCTCACCCCCCTCCACGACCCCACCGCCTGGGTCGACGCCGCCTGCCGTCTCATCGACTCCCCCCCCGAAGGCACCCCCATCGCCACCCTCGGCGCCACCCGCACCTGGACCGCCACCGCCGCCGCCTACCACACCGTCCTCTCCACCCCGGCGACCCTCTCCCCAAAATGAAAATCCTCTGGGTCAAATCCGGCACCCTCTTCCCCCCCGACACCGGCGGCCGCCGACGCACCCTCGCCATGCTGCGGGAAATCACCCGCGCCGGCCACACCCTCCACTACCTCGGTCTCAAACCCGACTCCCTCCCCATCACCCCGGAAGAACAAACCGACCCCTACGCCCAAACCAAAGAATGGGTCACCTCCCACGAACCCGCCCACAGCTCCCCCCGCTTCTTCCTCCACCTCATCAAAAACCTCCTCTTCTCCCGCCAACCCTACGTCCTCGACCGCTACCGCTCCGCTGCCTGGCGCCAGCGCATCATCGAATCCGCCGCCCACGCCGACCTCGTCATCTGCGACTTCCTCACCCCCGCCCCCCACTTCGAAGACCTCGCCCTGGGCAAACCCACCTACCTCTTCCAGCACAACATCGAAGCCCAAATCTGGAAACGCCTCGCCGACTCCGCCAAAAACCCCCTCAAACGCGCCTACCTCCGCAGCCAGCACCACCGCATGGCCCGCGCCGAAAAACACCTATCCACCCTGTTTGACGGCGTCATCACCGTCTCCCCCGACGACACCACCTACTGCCGCGAACACTACCACCTCACCAACGTCCTCGGCCACGTCCCCACCGGCGTCGACATCACCGCCTTCCGCCCCGCCCCCCATCCCCCCGCCATCCCCACCATCGGCTTCCTCGGCTCCATGGACTGGATACCCAACATCGAAGGCATCCACTGGTTCCTCCGCGAAGTCCTCCCCCTCGTCCGCAAGTCACTCCCCACCGTCCGACTGAAAATCATCGGCCGCAATCCCCCCGCCACCCTCCGCGACCTCCCCCTCACCGACCCCGCCATCGAAGTCACCGGCACCGTCCCCGACGTCCAACCCCACGTCCACGACTGCACCCTCATCGCCGTCCCCCTACTCGCCGGCGGCGGCACCCGCATCAAAATCTTCGAAGCCATGGCCATGGGCATCCCCGTCGTCTCCACCACCATCGGCGCCGAAGGCCTCCCCCTCACCCCCGGCACCGACCTCCAAATCGCCGACTCCCCCCCCGCCTTCGCCAAGTCCCTCCTCACCCTCTTAAAGGACCCCGCCCTCACCGCCACCCTCGCCACCCACGCCCGCCACCGCATGGAAACCGACTTCACCTGGGCCGCCGCCACCCACCACTCCCTCCACCTCCTCACCCGCCAGTAAATCCGAAAATCAACCTAGTGTCCTGTCCGATAAGTGATTGACATTAAAAGTGAGGGTTTAAGGGAGTGCATTGTAGCAAATGGTCCTCCAGTTGGTGAGATAAAAGTCAGGCAGCAACTGTCAACTTATGCAAAACAATTGCCTGACAGGACACTAGTTTCAGCCCGCGTGGCACCTGCATAAACTTGCTGGCTCAACCCTTTCATCCGCCTCCAGCTTCAGGTAGAGCCCTCGACCAAACCCTCTATCCGCATCATCAGCGCGTCTAGAGATACCTACCCATCTCCAAAGTCACGTCCACATTCCCTTATAATTTCGCGGTTTTTCCTCGATCTTAATTTTTAAGATGCATGCTACTATTTTCCCGTTAACCTAGCCGGCCTTCGCGAAGGCACTTGCACACTCCCCATATTCACCCCCTCGCACGCACTCGCAGAGTCACTCCCTCGATACAATTCGACCCGCCTCATAGCCCTCTCCTCCTCTCATCATCCCCCTGCCACCACCTCCCGAATGAAACTACTAACACCCTTCTTCCTCGCCTTTTTATGGCTCAATTTGATGTTCTCACAGCAGGCCCAAGCGGTACCCACCCTGCGCGCCTCCGATCTCGTGGTGGTCGATTTTCAGCAGGATGACACCGACGGATTTAAAGTCCTGGTGCTCGCACCCATCCCAGCCAATAGCGTGCTCTTCTTCACCGATGCCCAATGGTTAGCCGACGGCAATCTGAGTGCGACGAATCAAGGCAATACTGAATGGCAGTTGCGGTGGACCTCGCCAGCAACCGTGGTTCCGGCCGGCACCATCATCACCTTCACGGTCCCCGCAACTACCGCCACCGCGGATCTCGGCACCATCACTACCATTGCCACCACTCTAACACCGAATGGAGGCTTGACCTTCGCTGGAGACCAATTGGTCATTTACCAAACGGATGACAACACCGCCAGCCTGCTTTCGAGTAAAATCCAGCGACTGAATGCAGGCGGCACACCTGAGGCGGGGCCCATATACTCCTTCAATGCGGACAACGCTTTGGGGAACAACGCCTGGTCGGCAAATCTCAACGGCTGGGGAACCGTCCCCAATACGACTCAAGCCAGTCCTGGCATCAGCCCTTCGGGCAGCCACACCCCTCCCAATTCGGTCGTGTTTGACAACAGCGGCGACCCCAACCGCACCGCAACCAACGCCTTTGGTCTTGGCACCTTCGATATCACCAATGCCGCTGACCCCATGGGGAACACGAAAGATCTGGATAACCTCCGATACAACGGCCCTATCACCGCAGCCACCAAGACTGCCTGGCTGATCCGCATCCACAATCCAGCCAACTGGATTGGCCGGGACGACACCTCTTGGTCCGTTGGGCAGGGAACACTGTCCAATGTGACCAGCGCCCCAGTCGGCAGCTTCACCGCCCCCGTCGTCACCAACGTCACCTCCTCCACCGCAAACGGAGCCTACAACGCCTCCGACGTGATCTCCATCCAGGTGACCTTCGACGCCAGCGTCACCGTCACCGGCACCCCACAGCTCACCCTCGAAACCGGAACCACCGACCGCGTGGTCAACTTAACCAGCGGCAGCCCCGGCACCACACTCACCTTCAACTACACCGTCCAAACCGGCGACACCGCCGCCGACCTCGACTACATCAGCACCACCGCCCTCGCACTGAATGGCGGCACCATCGTCGGCACCTCAGGCAGCGTCGCCGCCACCCTCACCTTGCCCAGCCCAGGAGCCGCAAACTCGCTCGGAGCCAATAAAGCCCTCGTCATCGACACCACCGCCCCCACCATCGCCATCGGCTCACCCTCCGTCAGCACCATCGCCGCAGGCGCAGGCTCCGTCACTTACACCGTGACCTACGCCGACACCAACTTCAACGCCAGCACCCTCGCCAACGGCAACATCACCCTCAACAGCACTGGCTCCGCCAGCGGCACCGTCAACGTCACCGGCAGCGGCACCACCCGTACCGTCACCATCAGCAGCATCACCGGCACAGGCACCCTCGGCATCACCATCGCCTCCGGCACCGCCAGCGACACGGCAGGAAACACCGCAGGCGCAGCCGGACCCAGCACCACCTTTGCGGTGACGGCTCCTGCGTCAGGTCCGTCACCGACGGGCACGCCGGCCCATCAATTCACGAACAGCAGCACCATGGCTTCGTTCACGGTGCCAGCAGGTCCCAGACGGCTGCTCGTCGTTTCCGCCGGTGATCCCGGCACTCCGACGAACCCCACCTCCGTCACCTTCAACGGCATGGCCATGTCTCTCGGTAACTCCACCTCAGACGGCTTTTTCTCCTGTGACTCCATCTGGTATCTGGCCCTCGGCAATGGCGCTGCGGTTACGGGCAGCATCAACGTGGCTTTCGGCGGGTCAGAATTCCGTTACATCGGTGCAGCCTCCTTTTCTAACGTCGATCAGACCACACCGGTGGACACCAATGGACCCAAGATCTCAGGTCAGGTGACCGGCACAAACCCTTCATCGTCTCTCAACGTGACGAGCTAGGCGGGAGATCTGGTCTTCGACCTTTTTGATGCCTATGGCTCTGCTGCCGTGCCGACTACGACTGCGGGCGCCAACCAAACCGTGGTGAATACGGCTGGCGCACTTTGGTTCGCCGGAAATCACTCTCGCTACAGCACCAGCACGGAGGCCGGAGCAGCCATCGTGCCGATGAGCTGGACCACCTCGAATACGGGGGCCATCCTGCACCTCACAATGAACATCAACGGATCTGGCGCGGCCCCAACGCCGACCCCGGTCGTGACCAGTGTCACCTCCTCCACCGCAAACGGAGCCTACAACGCCTCCGACGTGGTCTCAATCGAAGTCACCTTCGACGCCAGCGTCACCGTCACCGGCACCCCACAGCTCACCCTCGAGACCGGAACCACCGACCGCGTGGTGAACCTAACCAGCGGCAGCCCCGGCACCACCCTCACCTTCAACTACACCGTCCAAGCCGGAGACACCGCCGCCGACCTCGACTACCTCAGCACCAGCGCCCTCGCTCTAAACGGCGGCACCATCAACGCCACCACAGGGGCCACGGCAGCCACCCTCACCCTCCCAAGCCCAGGAGCCACAAACTCCCTCGGAGCAAACAAAGCCCTCGTCATCGACACCACCGCCCCCACCATCGGCATCGGCTCACCCTCCGTCAGCACCATCGCCGCAGGCGCAGGCTCCGTCACTTACACCGTGACCTACGCCGACACCAACTTCAACGCCAGCACCCTCGCCAACGGCAACATCACCCTCAACAGCACTGGCTCCGCCAGCGGCACGGTGAACGTCACCGGCAGCGGCACCACCCGCACCGTCACCATCGACACGATCACCGGCGCAGGCACCCTCGGCATCACCATCGCCTCCGGCACCGCCAGCGATACAGCAGGAAATGTGGCTCCAGCCTCAACGCCCAGCACCACGTTCACCGTCACAGCTCCGCCACCCACCGTCACCGCTACCACCACCTCCGTAAACGCCAATGCCATGACCCTCACCATCACCGGCACCAACTTCGACCCGACTCCTGCCAACAACACCGTGGCCTTCTCGCCTGCTGGCACAGGCACCGTCACCGCCGCCACCGCCACCTCATTGACTGTGACCAGCATCACCGGCCTCACCCTCGGAGCGCTGAACGCCGTGGTCACCACGAACAGCCTCAGCAGCGGTGCCCCCGTCCAGGTGGCCACCGTGGTCGCGCCTGCGCCCGGCACGCTCGACCTTCCCTTCAATCCCAACATCACCGGCGGCGGCAACTCCGTGATGGCCACGGCTGTGCTGCCGGATGGGCGGATGATCATCGGGGGCAGCTTCACCACCGTGGGCGGAGCAGCGCACGCGAATGTCGCCCGGCTTAATGCCGATGGCAGCGTGGATGCCACCTTCACCGCCAGCACTAATGGCAACGTCCTTAGTGTAGCGGTGCAAGGGGACGGCAAGCTGGTGCTCGGGGGCGATTTCAATAGTGTGAATGGCAGCGCGGTGAGCGCGAACGGGGTGAACTATATCGCGCGGCTGAATGCGGACGGGACGCTCGACACGGCCTTCAATGCTGGCCTCGGCGGGACAAATGGCATCGTCGCTATCGTGGCGGTGCAGGCGGATGGCAAGCTGGTGCTCGGGGGCGATTTCACGAGCGTGAATGGCAGCGCCGCGAGCGCGACGACCGGGGTGAACAATATCGCGCGGCTGAATGCGGATGGGACGCGGGACACAGCCTTCAATGCCGGCCTCGGCGGCGCGAATAGCGTCGTCAATAGCGTGGCCGTTCAGGCGGATGGCAAGCTGGTGCTCGGGGGCTCGTTCACAAGCGTGAATGGCAGCGCGGTAAGCGCGAACGGGGTGAACCGAATCGCGCGACTGAATGCGGACGGGACGCTGGATACGGCTTTCAATGCCGGCCTCGGCGGGGCGAATAACGAAGTCGTGAGCGTAGCAGTGCAGGCGGATGGCAAGCTGGTACTCGGGGGCGTCTTTACAAGCGTGAATGGCAGCGCCGTGAGCGCGACCGGGGTGAACCGAATCGCGCGACTGAATGCGGACGGGACACGCGACACGGCCTTCAATGCCGGCCTCGGCGGGGCTAATAGCGTCGTCAATAGCGTGGCGTTGCAGGCGGATGGCAAGCTGGTGCTCGGGGGCAACTTCACGAGCGTGAATGGCAGCGCGATTAACGCGACGACCGGGGTGAACTATGTCGCTCGGCTGAATGCGGACGGGACGCGGGACACGGCCTTCAATGCCGGCCTCGGCGGGGCGAATGGCACCGTCCGCAGCGTGGCGGTACAGGCGGATGGCAAGCTGCTGCTTGGGGGCGTCTTCACGAGCATGAATGGGACGACGCGCAACTTCATGGCGCGGCTGACCAACGATGCCGCCACTCAGAGCCTCGCGGCCAGCAGCACGGCTCAGGTCACGTGGACGCGAGGCGGCAGCTCGCCGGAACTCTCCCAGGTCACTTTGGAGCTGAGCACGAATGGGGGCAGCACGTGGACCCCGCTCGGCGCAGGCACCCGCGTGGGCAGCACGCCGAACTGGCAGCTCACCGGCCTCTCGCTGCCCACCAGCGGGCACGTCCGCGCCCGAGGCCGCACGACGGGCGGTTACCTGAACGGCAGCTCCGGCCTGATCGAGCAGGTCGTGGCCTTCAGCGGCCTAACAACTCCGGCTCCCTCCATAACGCTTTCCACCGCGAACCTCCTCAGCAACGCCACCACGCTGACAATCACCGGCGCCAACTTCAGCACCACGCCTGCCAACAACACCGTGGCCTTCTCGCCTGCTGGCACAGGTACGGTAACAGCCTCCACCTCGACCACACTCACTGTGACTGGCATCACCGGCCTGACCGTCGGTGCCCTGAACGCCATCGTCACGACCAACGGCCAAGCCAGCACCAGTGCTCAAGTGGCCACTGTTGTGACACCAGATCCAACTGTGACTCTAACGACCACCACGGTGAACGCCAATGCCGCCACCCTCACCATCACCGGCACCAACTTCGACGCTGCAACGCCCTCCAACAACACCGTTGCCCTCACTCCCGTCGGCACCGGAACCGTCACAGCCGCCACCGCCACCTCCTTGACCGTCTCAGTCAGTGGTCTGCGCGCCGGCGCCCTCAGCGCCGTGGTCACCACCAACTCCGTTTCCAGCGGAGCTCCCGTCCAGGTCGCCACCGTCCGCCCCGTTATCACCCCCAGCACCACCATCATTTCCCCGACCGCTCAGACCCTCACCATAAACGGCTTCGGCTTCGACCCCACGGCCTCCAACAACACCATCGCCTTCTCCCCCGCTGGCACCGGCACCGTCTCCACAGCCACCGCCACCACCCTCACGATCACCGGCATCAGCGGTCTCAATCTAGGCCTCCTGAACGCCATCGTCACCAGCAATGGCCAGGCCTCCACCAGCACCCAGGTCGCCAACGTCTTCCTCCTCCCAGCCTCCTCAGTCGCCTTCTCCGGCACCCCCGCTCCCGGCATCCCCGGCGCCACCTTCAACTACTTCGGCGACCTCTCCCTCAACGAATTCGGCCACACCGTCCTCTACGGCCGCGTCTCCGGCATCGGCATCACCACCGCCAATGACGCCGGCGTCTGGATCAACGATGGCTCCGGCTTCAGCCTCATGCTCCGTGAAGGCGGCTCCACCGGCACCTCAGGTCAAACCATCGCCGAACCCATCCGCTTCGGCCGCATCACCGACACCGGCATCACCCATGTCATGTCCGGCATCGCAGGCGCCCTTTCAACCGCCAACGCCGCCGGCTGGGTCGACAACGGTACCTCCTTCACCTCATTCTACCGCAAAGGCACCACCTTCTCCAACGCATTCAATGGTGTCTCTCAGCAAATCGCCGCAAATGACGGCTACTTCGCCGCCCAACTCAAACTCGTCACAGGCTCCGTCACCGCCGCAAACGATACCGGCATCTGGAAAATTGCCTCCAACGGCACCACCACCGTCGCCGCCCGCGAAGGCCAAGTCGCCGCAGGCTCCACCACCCTCAGAGTCGGCAACCTCATGAGTCGCGTCGCCGTCTCCTCCACCGGCTTCGGCACCTACCCGGCCTTCCTCACAGCCGTCGCCCCATCCGTCCTACCCTCCGTTCAAAATCGCGCCATCTTCAAACAAAACTTCGCCTCTGCCGGCGAACCCGTCATCGTCGCTCAAAGCAACCTTACCGCCGTCCCCGGAGTCTCCGGTGCTCAATTCAACACCTTCCAATCCGAAAGCATCAACGCCACCGGCAACGTCGCCTTCGGCGCCCTGCTCACCAACGGCGTCGCTGGAGTCACCACCGCCAACGACTTCGGCCTCTGGCGCCAAGGCACCTCCGGACTCGAACTCGCCCTCCTTGAAGGCCAAGCCGTCCCCAATCGCTCCAGCATCACCTTCAAAACCGTCATCACCCACTGGCTCCTCGATGACGGCTCCCTCGTCTTCCACGGCACCACCAGCGCCAATGACCAGGGCCTCTGGCACATCAACACCTCCGGCATCATCACCCAACTCCTCGGCCTGGGCCAGGCCATCCCCCAAGCCGGCAACGCCACCTTCTCCGCCTTCTACCTCCGCCCAGACGTCAGCCCCTCCGGCAAGTTCGCCGCCGCAGGCACCCTGACCATCGGCTCAGCCGGCACCACCGCCTCCACCAACCGCCTCCTCCTCATTGGCGATGTCGCTACCCCCGGTGTCTTCAGTCACGCCATCCGCAGTGGCAACACCTACTCCGTCAACGGCACCACCCGAACCGTCCGCAACCTCTACCTCGGCTTCACCACCGGCAACGAAGCCACCACCACCGGCGGCACCGGCGGCATGAGCCGCGTCATCACCAATAACGGTCGCGCCGCCATCTGGCTCCAATTCGCCGATGGTACCTTCGGCCACTTCGTCACCGACGGCGGCACCCTCCCCCCCGTGGCCCCTGCCGGAACAGATGGAGGAGACAATACCTTTTTCAATTAGACCGTTCCTCGAGAAAAGTGTCATTTTGATCCGGTGAGCGCAGCGGCCTCAGGGGCAAGCCGCTGACGCAGCCAATGAGGGCGCTCCACCGCCGGGCAGGGTGACAAGCATTTCGCAAAGCGGTCTAAGTCTCCCCCTTAATTGCTTATGGCGATATTATAATTTTCTCATGACAAAATGGCCGTCTAGTGTAATGAAATGGCCATCTGGGTCAAAAGACCCAATGAATCCCGACTCTCAATGACAGCAACCCACAGCACCATGAGCCAAACCCGATTCCACTCCCCAACTCGAAGCCTCCTCCTCCACCTCGGCCTCGCCCTCCTCACCTCCCTCACTCTCCTCTCCGCTCCCACATCCCGGGCAGGCGAGTTGTCCATCTCCGTCTCACCAGACAGAGGCCCTTTAGCTGGTGGGAACTATGTTGATATCAACGTCGCCATTACGCCTCCCTTGCGCTACAGCCTACAAAGTGTGAAGTTCGGCGAAAATCTGGCCAAATTCGGCGCATTGGACTCCGCCATTTGGGTAGATTCCGTCCCAGCCGGAACGGTAGCAGGCCCAGTAATATTGACCGTCACCTACGCCGCAGCGCCTGCCGCACAAGATGAAGGCGGCGTGGCAGCGACAGTCCCCGTCGACACCATCGACCTGACCACAACTTACACGTATGAGGAGGCTACTCCCACCATCACCAACGTCTCCCCCGCCTCCATCCCCGCCATCGTCCCCACCGGCGGAACCGAGATCACCCTCACCGGCACCAACCTTGCCGGAGTGACCCAGATCACCGGCTTTACCCCAGCCGCAATCACCCCCTCCTCCGCTACCTCGACTGAAGTCAAATTCACCATCCCCGCAGGCACCTACCCCGTCGGCTCAGGCGGAGCATACAGCGCAGATCCCGCCTCCGGCACCGGCACATCTTTCGCCTTCACCTTCATCCGCGTCGGCAACCCCGTCCTCACCGTCAATCGCATCGTCCCTGGCGCTACCACTCCCAACAACGTCGGCCTCATCACCCTCCGCGCTCCCTCCGGCACCTTCACCGCTCTGAACCCAACCACCGCCGCCACCCAATCCTCCAGAATCCGCCCCGGCACGCAGGTCACTCTCATTGCAGCCGCCAAAACCGGTTTCGTCTTGAACTCCTGGGGCGGCGAGGATTCCAGCATCGGCACCATCGCCGGTCGCTCCTTCTCCTTCATCATGCCTGATGACGACGTCTCCCTCGACGCCGCCTTCATCACCAACCCCTTCTCTTCCCTGATCGGCACCCCCATCTTCCGTGGTGTCCTCGCTCCGGAATATGACACGGAGTCCTCGAACGCGACTTACGGTTCCGTCGTCGTCACCCTCTCCAAAACCACCGGCGACTTCTCCGGTAACCTCCTCATCGACGGCCGCAACCTCCCCATCCGCGGCTACATCCTCGGTGACAACTCCATCTGGTTCATCCAAGGCCCCGCTACCGCCCCCGTCACCTCCGAAGACTTCACCTTCGACACCACCAAAACCCTCAACATGTGCCTCTGCTCGGGCCTCGACTCCCCCTACCTCGAATGCATCATCAACCATGATAGCACCGCAATCAGCCCGGATGTCGCTGCCTTCCCAGGCGACAGCACCTCCTACGGCGATGCCACGCTCCAGTTGACCACGATCCCCGCGACCGTCCTCAACCGCGCCTCGGTCGTCGGTGGCCCGATCAATCAAGGCTACTTCACCGCCATCCTCAGTCCAAGTGACATCGACGGTGAATGCCCCGCCTTCATCACCATCTCCAACACCGGTCGCGTCTCCATCATTAGCAACCTCGTCGACGGCACCTCCCTCACCATGGCCACCAACCTCTGCGAGGTTCCTGACAACTCCTACAACAACAATCTCCCCAATGACCCACCCCTGGCCACCGCACTGATCGGACCGTTCTCCAACGTGCTAGCCCTCCTCCCCCTTCACTCCCAACTCCGTACCCCGGGCGGCACCGCCACCCAACTCGGTGGCAGCTTCCTCGGCTACATGTATTTGGGCGACTCCATGCTCTATCCAACCGACCCCGGAGACGCTCCTGTCGCGGCTGACCCCCTCTCCTTCTCCCCGTTTATCGCTGGCGAAATGGTCTGGATTCGCCCCTCCGTCACCCAAGTCACCGGCACCACTGCCGCCGCCCGTGAGACTCAAATCTACACCGAAGGCTGGCCCGAAGGTCTGGGAGTATTCGCCATTGGCACCCAATACAACGCCAGCATCACCGTCCAAAACGCCCTCCTAGGCTCCAGCCTTCCACTCGCCCCAGCCGCCCCCGTTGCTCCTCCTGCCCCGGGCAATGCCGTCCTGAGCTTCGATTACGGCAAACTGCCCGACTTCTTGAGCTTCAACAGCTTCAACATCCTTGGCAGCACCGTCTCCAAAATCGCTCCCATCGACCGCAAATACAGCCTGGTGGTGAATCAGCGTCTCGGCCAGATCTCCGGCAGTTTCACCCCCACCTGGACACCCCGCTCCTCGACTCCAACCACCTTCACCGGGACCCTCATCCAAAGTATTCCCTTCATGTTTGGTCCAAGCCCCTCAGCTGGCTTCGGCGGTGGCTTCTTCATCAGCAACCAACCCGGCGACCTCGACCCCGTCAGTGGCGAAATGAGATTGTCCTCCGCATTTGGCGATAAATAAACCCCTCTAGGTCATCCAAGTCTTCTCAGCCGCCGCCCCCAAAAAGGTCGGCGGCTTTTTTCTACCCTCACCCCACCTCTCAAAACCACTTTCTTTCCCCACCTCCGTTCGCTACCTATGCCGGTTCTCGAAAAGAGTGTCATTTTGATCCGGCGAGCGCAGCGGCCTCAGTGGCAAGGAAGTCGCACAACGAATGAGTCCGCTCCGCCACTGGGCAAGGTGACAAGCCTTTCGAGAATCGGCACCATACCCTCAGCCAGAATCCCGCCCGCCCTTTGAACCTCGTCCAAATCTGCTCCGAGATGCCCCCTCTCAATGGCGGCATCGGCACTGCCGTGGCGGATCTCGCACCCGCTCTCGTCGCCAACGGCATCAATCTCACCATCGTCGGCGTCTATCCCCCTTCCCTCCTCCGCCAGAACCCCCTCCCACCTCTAGATCGCACCCCGAACCTCACCATCCTCAGGCTCGCCTCCCCATGGACCCGCCTCCCCTTCCGCTGGCGCCTCCCCCTCGAACGCCGCACCCTTCGCCGCTTCCTCACTCGCCACCTCCGCCACTCAAAAACAGACGCCCTCCTCGCCGATGACTACGATGGCTGGCTCCCCATCCCCCCCGCTTCCACCCTCCCCCTCATCACCCGCCTCAACGGCAGCAACCTCGTCTACGACCACCTCCTCCAACGCACCGGACACCCCGCCCTCCATCAATCCGAGCAGCGCATGCTCCAAAGCGCCCGCGCCTGGATCGGCGTCTCCCGCTTCTTCCTCGACGCCACCACCTCCCTCGTACCCCCTCCCCCCAGCCTAGTCACCACCGTCATTCCCAACGCCATCGACGCCCAAGCCTTCTCCCCCCTCCCCTCCTCCGAAACCATCCCGGGCCGAATCGTCTTCCACAACTCCCTGACCCCTCGCAAAGGCCTCCAAGACCTCCTGCAAGCCTTCAGCCAAATCCTCCCCCTCCGCCCGGACGCCACCCTCTTCCTCTGCGGCTCAGCCCCCAATCCCGACTGGCTTGAAAAGCAACTCTCCGCCCTCCCTCCCCTCGCCCGCCAAGCCGTCACCCTCACCGGCCGCATCGACCGCCAATCCGCCCTGCAAAACATCCTCGGTCGCGCCTCCGTCGCCTGCTACCCCTCCCACCTCGAAACCTTCGGCCTCTCCCCCGTCGAAGCCATGGCCATGCAGCGCGTCACGCTCTACACCGACTGCGGCCCCGCTCGCGATGTCATCCGCGACGGCATCGACGGCTTCATCACCCCTGTTGCCAATCCCTCCGCCCTCGCCGAAAAACTCCTCCACACCCTCGCCCTAAACCCCGATCAAAGACAAGCCATCGGCCAAGCCGCACGTTCCACTGTTCTCCAACGTTTCGACCGCCCCATCGTCGCCCACCAAATGGCCGATTTCCTTCGCTCCCTCATTGCCTCCACCTCCTCCCGCTGATCCCTTACCGAACATGTCTCTTCTCAAAGCTCTCACCAAAGCCTACCAAGCCCTCCTCCAACTCCGGGAAGAAGCCATCATCCGCCGCCTCGCTTCTCCCACACCCGTCCTCCGCACCCGCGACGAATTCCCCCTCTGGCTCAACCTCCTCAACCTCCGCTCCCAAGGCGTCGAAATCGGCGTCCAACGCGGCACCTTCTCCACCATCCTCCTCTCCTCCTGGGCCGGCCAAAAACTCACCTGCATCGACCCCTGGCGCTCCTTCGACCCGGCCAGTTACCACGACACCGCCAACGTCGAACAATCCCGCCAGGAAGCCAACTTCCAAACCACCCGCTCCCGCCTCGCCCCCTTCGGCACCCGCGCCGCCCAACTCCGCAAAACCTCCGCCGAAGCCGCCCCCGACTTCGCCGACCTCTCCCTCGACTTCGCCTACATCGACGCCCAGCACCACTACGCCGCCGTCGTCGAAGACATCACGCTCTGGTGGCCCAAAGTCCGCCCCGGCGGCATCCTCGCCGGCCATGATTACCTCGATGGCATCGTCTCCGGCACCGACTTCGGCGTCAAACGCGCCGTCGACGAATTCGCTCACTCTCAAAACCTCCCCATCATCGCCTCCCTCGAACTCGATTACCCTTCATGGTTTATCGTCAAACCCTGATCTCCTTTCCCCAGTGCTCGCTCCCCTCCCGGCATGAGCCTCAAACAACGTCTCCTCAACACCTCGGCCCTCAATCTGGTCGACTTCGCCATCAAGATCATCGTGGTCTTCTTGGTCTCTCCTTTCCTCATTCATCGACTGGGAAAACCTGACTATGGCCTCTGGATGCTCCTGCTCTCTGTCCTTGGCTACCTTGACCTCCTCGACCTCGGCTTCAATCAAACCAGCGTTCGTTGCCTCAGCCAGGCCATCGCCACCCACGATCCCCTCCGCATCGCCGCCGTCTTCCAGCACTTCCGCCGCATCTATCGCCGCGCCGCCATCGCCTCGCTCCTCCTCACCGCCACCACCGTCCTCCTCCTGCCCCACTGGGTCACAGACCCCGAAACCCTCAACCAATCCCGCCTCGTCCTCGGCATCGGCGGACTCCTCACCAGCATCAGCTATTTCCTGCGCGTCCAAACCTCCCTCATCAAAAGCCACATCCTCTATCACAAACTCATCCTCGCTGGCATGGCCAGGCTCCTCGTCAATACCACCCTCACCATCGCCTTCCTCCTCGCCGGATACGGCCTCGAATCCCTCGCCATCGCCTGGGCCATCGGCCTCATGCTCGAACAAAGCCTCATCTGGCTGCAAGCACGTCCCCTCGTTCCCAAAACGCTTCCTCAGCCCTCCCTCGCACTCCCAGAACAAAAAGAAATTCGCGGGTTCGCCGCCAAAATGACCCTCTGGTCCATGGCTTCCTTCATGCGCGAACGCGTCGATACCCAAGTCCTCGGTTCCCATCTTGGCAGCATCGCCGTCGCTCACTACGCCGTCGGCTCCCGCCTCGTCACCCTCTTCTCCGATCTCATCAACGCGGTCTTCGGTGCCCACTTCCTCGCTGCCTTCTCCCAACTCAATGAACAACACGGCCCCTCCGGCGCCGCCTCCCGCCTCCTCTCCAGCCTCCGACTCTCCGCTCCCTTCGCTCTCAGTGGCGGCATCTGCCTCTTCCTCCTCGGTCCCGCCTTCATCGACCGCTGGCTCGGCCCCGGCTTCGAACAATCCCACCTTGTCATCCAAATCCTCGCTTTCCCCCTCTCCCTCACCCTCATGCAATACCCCACCGGCACCTTCCTCGGCGCCCTCAATCGCCACGGCTCCATGGCGCTCGTCTCCGTCATCGGTGGCGCCCTGAATCTCGTCGGCAGCCTCCTCCTCGTTCAATGGATCGGCTTCCAAGGCGTCGTCATCGCCACCGCCATCGAACTCCTCCTCACCGGCCTCATCGCCTGGCCCCTCATCGTCTCCCGTCACCAGGACGTCAGCCTGCGTTCCTACCTCCTCGTCCTCGCCAAACCCATCGCCGTCCTCACCCCTGTCGCCCTCGCCGCCATCTGGTTCCAATCCTCCTTTGGCACCCCAACCTCCTATCCATCTCTACTCGCCTCAGGCCTCGGTCTGACCTCCCTCCTCGCCATCATCACCTGGACAACCCTCCTCACCCCAGACGAACGCTCTTGGATCAAATCCAAACGACGCCAGGCCCCCAAATCCACCGCATCCTAATCCTCACTCACTCCCATCACTCCCCTCCACCCAATGCTCAAACCCGCCCGCTCAGCCCTCTCCGCCTGCAAGCGGCTCATCGCCAAACTCCGCCGCTCCCCTGCCCCAATCCACCCTCCCTTCACTGCCGCCCTCAACACCCTCTCCCAAGCTCCCTCCTTCGTCATCGTCCAACTCGGCGCCTACATCGGCAACTCCGACAACGACCCCCTCTTCAACTTCCTCACCCATCTCCCCTCCCGTCAAGCACCCTCCCACCAAGCCATCCTCGTCGAACCCGTCGCCGCTTTCTTCTCTCAACTCCAAAACAACTACCGCCACGTCCCCGGCGTCCATCTCGAAAACGTCGCCATCTCAGATACCCCCGGCACCGCTCCCTTCTATCGCCTCGGTGTCGACCCCGTCGCCCATGGCTACCCCGATTGGCTCTCCCAACTCAGCTCCCTCAAAGACGAGCGCATGCACTCCCTCTGGGAACAATACGAAGCCGACCCCGCCATCCAGGCCTTCTACCTCAAACACCGAATCACCGAAGAAGTCCCCTGCCTCACCTTCGACCAACTCGCCCAAAAACACGCCCTCAACCAAGTCGACCTTCTCCAAATGGACGTCGAAGGCTACGAATTCGAAATCCTCAAAACCATCGACTTCAATCGCTGGAACATCCGCTTCATCAATTACGAATCCGTCCTTCTCCAAAACAACCAACTCGCCTGTGAGACCCTCCTGCGCGACCACGGCTACCTGCTCGCCTCCTATCAAAAAGACACCTTCGCCTGCCGCCCCGAGGATGCCCCTCTCCTTCGCTCCATCGGCCACTCCCCCACCTAACTCGCGCCCAAATCGCCATGTCGCTCAGCCCCCCTCGCCCCCCACACGCCAGCCTCCTTCGCCTCGCCGCCAGACGCATCAGTCACCTGCTCGACGCCTACCCAGCCGCTCACGGCCTCCTCAAGTCCGCCTTCCTCTCCCTCCCACCCGCTCTTCGCGGCAGGCAAATGATCTGGGACACCCTCGCCGCCCTCGGCAAATCCCGCGGCCAAAACGTCTTCGTCCTGCAAGTCGGTGCCAATGACGGTGTCCACGACGACCCCGTCTCTCACTTCATTCGCAAACACCACTGGTCCGCTCTCCTCGTCGAACCCGTCCCCCGCATCTTCGCCACCCTCACCCAAAACTACGCCAACCAGCCCGGCATCCAGTTCGCCAACGTCGCCATCTCCGACCGCGACGAAACCAAACCCTTCTTCTTCATCGACGACCCCCACCACGAACTGCCGGCCTGGGCCAGCGAAGTCGGCTCCTTCATCCACGATCTCGTCACCACTCACATCTCCGGCCGCGACGTCCGCAGCTTCATCCGTGAAATCCAAGTCCCCTGCCTCACCCCCGCCTCTCTCCTCCAACAACACCAAATACAAAAAGTCGATGTGGTGGTCGTCGACGCCCAAGGCTACGATGATCGCATCCTGCTCCAATTGCCCCTCTCAAGCATCCGCCCCGTCATGATCATCTTTGAGCACTGCCTCCTCTCAGACACCCAACGTCAGACCTGCCAGACCTTCCTCAACCAGCACGGCTACCAACTCGAAAGCGACCGCTGGGACACCCTCGCCACCCTCTCCTAGACCCAACCCGGCATGGCCTCCCTTCGACATCTTCTGGATCAAATCCTCATCCGCCTCCTCCAGCACCCCTTCCTGGATCGCGTCGCAGGCTACCTCGCCTGGCAGCGCCGTCGCAAAACCCGTCGCCAAGTCGAAGCCCAACTCATCGCTGACGGCCGCTACCCCGACTCCGTCCTCACCGGCCCCTTCGCCGGCATGGCCTTGCCCGACAAATCCCACTTCATCGACGCCCGCTTCGAGAAAACCTTCGGCGCCTACGAACACGAACTCTTCCCCCTCATCCAGTCCCTCTCCGGAAACCCCTCCACCTTCGATCAACTCATCAACATCGGCGCCGCCGATGGCTTCTACACCGTTGGCTTGGCCCGTCTCTTCCCGGAGGCCAAAGTACTCGCCTACGAACCCAACCAGGTCAAAACCCCGGTCCTCCTGGAAACCGCAAAACTCAACCACGTCGACACTCGCATCGCACTCTCCGGCCTCTGCACTCCCGATGTCCTGAATCAACTCTCCCCCACCCCAAAAACCTTGCTCATCGTCGATGTCGACGGCTACGAAAAGCCCTTGCTCGACCCCACCCAAGTCCCCTGGCTCAAATCCGTCAGCCTCCTCATTGAAACCCACGACTGCTTCGTGCTAGGCATCACCGAGCTTCTCAAACAACGCTTCCATTCCACCCATCAAATCGAGGAGATCCCCATGTCCGGCCCGCCCTACGCCTCGATCCCTCTTCTCAAATCCCTCACCATGCACCAGGTCGATTCCATGGTCGGCTCCGAACGTCCTAACCTCCAGTCGTGGCTCTGGATGACCCCCCTCCCCTCCTAACCCATGCAGTCCTGCGGAGTCCTCTACATCGCCACTGGCGCTTCCTACCTCGAAGAGGCTCGCCGCTCCGCGCAGTCCGTCAAAAAACACAGCCCCACCCTGTCCATCGGCGTCGTCACCGACCAATCCATCCAACCCGACGCCGACTTCGACATCGTCCTCGACGTCTCCGCTAACACCGTCCTCGAAGAACACCAGGAACGCTACCTCACGCAGGACAAAGTCCCCTACTACCGAAAAATCCTTCCCCTCTTCCAGTCTCCCTTTCAAAAAACCATCTTCCTCGACTCGGACACCTTCGTCGCCGCCCCGCTCGACGAACTCTTCACACTGCTCGACCACTTCGACCTCCTCGTCACACCCGCGCACATCGTCCATGACTATCGCTTCGAGCGCGAAGAACCTCCCTTCTCTCAAATCCCCGCCGCCTTCGGCTACTTCAACACCGGCTTGATCGCCTTCCGCAAATCCCCCGCCTCCGACGCCTTCCTCCATCGCTGGCTCCACAACTTCATCCAGCACACCGCTCGTTTCACCGTCAACGACCAGCCCGCCTTCCGGCTCACCCTCTTCGAAGATATCGCCTCCTTCCACGTCCTCCCCGCCCGCTACAACATCATCAGTTGGACCCCCTTCATCGTCCCCGCAGGAGGCGGCATCGTCATGCTGCACGGCCGCAACCCTTGGCTCCAAAAATGGATTGCCGCCTTCCACGGCGGCCCCCACCCGACCCTCGTCGGCCCCCTCCCCTGGCGCGCCTCCCTCATCTACCAAACCGCTCGCATCCTGAACTTCCTCCGCCGCCACCTGACCAAACGCCCCAACCGATGACCCGCCCGTCCATCGCGCCATCCTCTCGCATCTCCATCGTTGTGCCCGCCTACAACTACGAACGCTACATCGCGCGTGCCATCGAATCCGCCCTCGCTCAAGACTACCAACCCATCGAGATCCTCGTCGTCAACGACGGCTCAACCGATCAAACAGCCACCATCGCCGCCTCCTTCGAACCCAAAGGCGTCCGCCTCATCAATCAACCCAACCAAGGCCTCGCCGCCGCCCGCAACACCGGCATCGCCAACACCACCAGCGACCTGCTCCTCTTCCTGGACGCCGACGACTTCCTCGAACCCCATGCTGTCTCCACCTTGATGTCTGAGTTCGATCAACGGGACGCCTCCTGGGGCCTCGTCGCTTGCCAGGCCAAAGTCCTGCTCCAGGACGGCTCCCTCTTCTCCCCGGACTCAGGCCCCCAACAATCCGTCGAAGTCGCCTGGACCGACCTCATGTTCGGCAGTCGCTTCCCCTGCTGCGTCCTCATCCGCCGCACCGTCTTCAAACAATGCGGCCCCTTTGACGCAGCCTACCACCACCTCGGCTGCGAAGACCGCGACATGTGGCTCCGCACCGCCGAACGATTCCGTCTCTGGTCCATCCCCGACAAACTCGTCGTCGTCGCTTTCCATGGCGCCAACATGAGCAGCAACCCCAACCGCCAACTCGCAGGCATCCACCGCTGCCTCACCAAGGCCCTCACCTCCCAAAACAAACCCCGCCAAAACCTGCCCTTCCGCCTCAAAGTCTGGGCCGTCTTTCACACCAACGCCACCCTCCTCCACAGCCAAGCCCGGCACCACGCCCGGGCCGCCTGGCACGCTTTCCTGAGCCTCCTCCTCTGGCCCCTCCCCGGCTTGTCTCGCCTCGCAGGTCGTCCTTCCGGCTTCAGAGCCCGCCGCCTCGCCATCGCCCTCCGCGACGGCTTCCATCTCCAGCCCAAATCCTCCTCCTAATGGGCACCCTTCGTCTGCTTTTGGCCTTGGCCGTCGTCATCTCTCACACGGCCCCCATCGCGGGCTTCCCCCTCATCAGCGGAGGCCTCGCCGTCAAGGTCTTCTTCATCGTCTCCGGCTTCTACATGGCCCTCATTCTCTCGGAAAAATACCAAACCCGCCCCCACGGCCTCTGGCTGTTCTTCTCCAACCGATTCCTCCGCATCTTCCCCATCTTTTGGCTCGTCCTCTTCCTCGAAATCCTCCTCGGCTTAATCGCCCCTCAATTCGCCACCAATCCCTCCGCCGCATCTCTCCACCAATCCCTCCTCCACACCTCCGGACCCACTGTCGTCGCCACCTTGGCTCTCTCCGAACTCACGCTCTTCGGCTCCGAATGGTTCTCCCTCCTGGCTTGGCTCCCCGAGCAAGGTCTGCAATGGCACACTTCCACCAACCCCGCCGACGCCCTACGCGGCTGGCAACTGACCCTCATGCCCCACACCTGGACGCTCGGTTGTGAGATCGCCTTCTACCTCGCCGCCCCCTGGCTCAACCGCTTGCGCTCTCTTTGGCTGATCCTCATCCTAGTCGCCAACATCGCTCTCATCATCTCCCTGCCTCGCCTCATCGATCCCCGACTCGCAGAGGCTGCCATCGATTACTCGGCTCCTCTGCAATTCGGATTCTTCATCGCCGGCATGCTCGCCTGGCGCTCCTGCCAATCCTGGCCCAAAGCCTTCCATGCACGCTCCGGCCTGCTTCTGATCGGTCTCCTCATCACCTTTTTGTTCGGCTTCAATGTCTTCTCCCAAATCACCTCCTCAGGCGCCTTGCTTGGCCTTTTCACTTCCGCCGCCGTCGCCATCCCCGCCCTCTTCCTCACCTCTCGCCACCTCCATTGGGACCGCCTCATCGGCGATCTCTCCTATCCCATCTACCTGTGCCATCCGCTCGTCATTCGCTTCCTCCACGAATGCGGCCCCTCCCTCTTTCCTGATCGCGACTGGACCCAATCCTCTGCCTTCACCATCTCAACCATCCTCCTCTCCTGCGCTCTCGCTTGGCTCTTGTCCCAAGCCGTCGACCGCCCCCTGAACCGCCTCCGCCAACGCCGTGTCAGCCCCACCGGCCACGCTCCATGAACCCCGTCACCTGCCATCTCCACGCGTGGTCTGACGATGCCCGCCTTCAACAGATCTACACCGGTCTGACTTCCCTCTCCAGACAGGGACTCATCCACCTTCGCCAATCCATCGTCTCAAACCCCCAATCCATCGGACTCCCTCAACTCAAGTCCGGATCCGCTCATACCCTCATCATCCTCAACGACTCCATCAAAGTCCTCTTCGATCTCACCGACCACGGCTCCCTCGACTCATCATCGGTCGCAAACGTCGATCACTGCTTCAAACGCAGTTACGACCCATCCTCCCTCACCAACCTCGGACACCTCACTTCGCGCATCCACCCCCTCGGCCTCAACTACCCCGTCTTCCCCAATCGACCCGACATCCACGCCTGGCACCGCGCCTGCGCTTTCGGCTCCCTCAAACAGCGCCTCCAACAACTCCTCCGCCTCTCAGATCCCGCCAACCTCTGGTCCTCCCTGCCCCGTGAGCGCCACCTCTCAGCCCCTCCCAACCTCGACCAAAAACCCAAAGTCCTCTTCCTGGCTCGCGCTTGGGATCCACAGGATTCCACCAACATCACCCCGCAACAAACCCGCCACTACAACGCCATCAACGAAACCCGTGCCGCCTGCATCCGCGCCCTTCGCGACACCTTCGGCGACACCTTCACCGGCGGCTTCAGTCATACCGCATTCGCCCAACGCCACTTCCCCGACGCCCTCGCTTCTCATCCCAATCAAACCTCCAAACGCGCCTACCTCCAACTGCTCAAAGAACACCCCATCTGCGTCACCAGTGAGGGACTGCACCACTCCATCGGTTGGAAAATGGGCGAATACGTCGCTCTCTCCAAAGCCATCGTCTCCGAAACACTCGCCTTCAACGTCCCAGGCTCTTTCACCGATGGCACCCACTACCTCTCCTATCAGGATCCCGAAGGCTGTGTCGCCGCCGTCCAAAAACTCATCCAGGATGTCCCCCTCCGCCAGTCCATGATGACTCAAAACCACGCCTACTTTCTGCAACACCTCCAACCAGATCGCCTCGTCGCCCATTCCATGAACACCGCCTTGGGCAAACCAACCCTCCTCTTCTCTCCCACTCCCTCCCCCGCGTGAACCTCATTCGTTGGACCGATTCACTCCGCCACTCTCCCCTTATTCGGGAACTCGCCGGCTGGCTCGCCCTGCTGCGCGCTCGCTTTCAACGCACCCCGACCTCAGCCGCCAGCTGGCATTGCCGCGCCTTCGACCTCGCCAATTCCACCCTCCTCCAGGACCAGGCTCTCACCTCCCTCACCCCTCACCTCAACGACCCCGATCTCTGGCAAAAAGTCGTCTCCGGACTTCCCCGTTACCGCACCCTCATTCCCACTCAACCTGCGCTCACCCGCAGCATTCTCCTCAAAAGCCCCGGTCCCAATGGCGAAAAAGGCGCCTTGCTCCTCTACTTCGAATACAACTGGGCCCGCTTCCTCCTCGGCCTCCCTCCCGAAGACCGCGCCTGGTTCCACGAACACTACGACCTCATCCTCACCACCAGTTGGTCCCCCACCGACTACGCCGCCCTCGCCCTCGCCTGCTCCATCTTCCCGGGCGTGATCTGGGTCCAACCCGCCAACCAAACCGAAGCCCAAAAAATCGCCAGCTTCCATCCTCGCCTTCACGTCCTCGACTCCCTCGCTTGCGATTGGGTCAACCCGGACTTCTACCAACCCAAACCCTTCGCCCAACGAACCATCGATCTCATCATGATCGCCAACTGGGGCCACTTCAAACGCCACTGGGAGTTCTTCCAGGCCCTCACCCACCTCCCTCCTGACCTTCGCGTCGTTCTCATCGGCCAGCAGGAAGGCGGCAGAACCATCGACACCATCCGCGCCGAAGCCCGCTCCTTCCGCGTCCCTCAATCCATCGAATACCATGAGTCACTCCCCATCGACCAAGTCACCGCCATGCAGTGTGACGCCAAAGTTTCCGTCCTCATGAGCCGCCGCGAAGGCGGCTGCGTCGCCGCCGTCGAATCCCTCTTCGCCGGCTGCGCCCTCGCCATGCGCTCCGACGCCCACGTCGGCTCCCGCGCCCACATCAACCCCCAAACCGGCGCCCTCCTCCGCCCCGGCCACATCGCCGAAGACCTCCTCCAACTGCTCCACATCGCTCCCACCCTCCACCCACGCGAATGGGCCATCCAAAACATCTCCTGTCAGCAAACCACCGCCAAACTCAATCACCAGTTAAAGTCCCACGCCCTCGCCGAAAACCGCCCCTGGACCCGCGACCTCGCACTCGCCAACTGGCGCCCCCACCCAACCTTCGCCAACCCTTCCGACCAACAGGCCATGCTCACCGCCTACACCGAACTCCACCACCGCTTCCCCGCCCTGTTCAGCGCCGATCTGTGTCACCAAAGCTGGCGTTGAGACTCCCAGTCAACCACGTCGTAAACCTCCGGGCACCCTCGCCATCCAAATGATACCCATCCGGGAAGCGCCCCGCTTCCATCGTCATTTTTGATCCTCCCTCAATCAGCAACACCCCGTTCGCTTTCAACATCTCCACCGCTTCCCGCGGCATCTCATACACCTCCGGCACAGGCATCGTCACCACCACCAGCCGCGCCCCAACCTTCGCCACATCATCGATCAACCGCTGCAAATGACGCGTCGTCACGGCACCCAATTCTTTTCCTCCTGAACGCCCCGCCATCGCCACGCCCCGCTCGTGATTGATCAGCCGGCTCGTCTCCTCATACCCCGGCACCAACCGATAAAACACCAAAGGTTCAATCCGCTCCCGATTCGCAAACAACCGTGACCAACTCGCCAGCCAAAACGGAATCGCCTCTTCCATTCCCCACTTCTGATCTTTCACAAACGCCCACCGCTCATCCTTCGGCACCAGCCAAGCCGCCAGTCGCTCCGACTGCACCTCCATCGGATCATTCAAGTGCACCCTTCCTGTGCCCACCACCACCACCTCAGGCCGACTCCCAGTCTCCACCACATAGCGCCGAAAACCCTGCCCCCAATCCACAATCCCGCTCGCATCCGGAGTCAAGACCTCCACCTGCGCCGCCCCACCCGACGGCAATCGCCAACCCTCACTCAGCAGCCCTTGATCCAACCCGCATCGCGCCAGCGAATTCCCCAACACCAGCACGTTCGACTTGCCTCGCGGTTCCAGACGCTGCGCCATCGCCTCCAACCCCTCAAGATGCTCCACATCCTTGGACAACTCAGGCTCCACCCATCGCGTCCCCCACTCCCCCGCCAACAGGCAGACGATCAAAAACAAAAAGACTTTGATTTCTGATCTCATTTTAAAACTGAAAGTAAATGAACTCCGATGGCACCGGCGGAGGGAAACACAACAGCATCAACAGCAGCCACCCATAAAAACACGCCCTCACCAGCCAGGGCTTCTCCAATAACGCCAAATCCGAACCCGCCAGTTCCACCCACGCTTCATACGCAACCCAGGGCAGCACAAAGAACATCAGCAGGCTGGCACACGTCATCGCATATGGCGTCCAAACCCACCCTCCCGCCCCCAGCAACCCCAATAACTGCCCCGCCTGCCCAAAACTCTCCGCTCTGAAGAACAACCAACCGAGACACACCAAATGAAACGTGCCCACCATCCCCAAAGCCGCTTTCCACCACCCCTGACGACTACCCCGCTCTCTCATCACGAATCGATGCACCACCAGCCACAGCCCATGCAAACCACCCCAGGCCACATACGTCCACGACGCCCCATGCCAAAGCCCCCCTAGCAACATCGTGACCATCAAATTCCGACCCGTCTTCCAGCGCCCCATCCGATTCCCTCCCAGCGGGATGTACAAATAATCACGCAGCCACGTCGACAAACTGATGTGCCATCGACTCCAAAACTCCGTCGGCGACGTCGCAAAATACGGCCTCCTGAAGTTCTCCATCAAATCAAACCCCAACCACATCGCCACGCCCACCGCGATCGAACTGTAGCCCGAAAAATCCCCATAAATCTGAAACGCAAACGCATACACCCCCAACAACACCTCCAACCCGTTCAACTCCCCCAAACCACCACTGCCCTGAAACACATGATTGCTCAACCAGGCCATGTTATCCGCAATCACCACCTTCTTGAAAATGCCCGTCAGCACATGATACAACCCGATCCGAAACCGCCTCTCATCCAAAGGAGGTCTCGGATTCTCCACCTGTGGCAGCAAATGATTGGATCGCTCAATGGGCCCCGCCACCAACTGCGGAAAGAACGCAATGAACAAGGCAAAGTCCGTGAAACTCCCAGTCGCCTTCGTCTGCCCTCGATACACATCCACCGTGTAACTCAAGGCCTGAAACGTGAAGAACGACAAACCCGCTGGCAACAGGATGTTCAACGTCCACGACGGTTCCTCCACCCATCCAAACAACCTCAGCAGTTGATGCAGTTCGGTCACAAAAAATCCCAAGTACTTGAACACCCCTAAAATCGACATCTCCACCACCACCGAAGCCGTCAGCCATCGCCGCCGCACCTTCACGCTCTCACTCGCCGCAATCGCCCTCCCCGACACAAACTCAAACGTCGTCGTGAACACGATCAACCCCAAAAACCGCCAGTCCCAGCAGCCATAGAAAAAGTAGCTGCACCCCAGCAGCCAAAGATTGCGCAACCGATGCCCCAATACCCCATGCACCACGCAGACCACGGCGAAAAAGGCAATAAAGCTGAAACTGTTGAACCACATGAAATCAATCGGGCCGCAAGCCTGGATAATTCATGAACATCGTAGCGAAAACGCTCAAAAGCCTGAAGCTGCCAGGCGGGCGCAGTTTTGGAAGGCGGAGTGCATGGGTCAATGCTCGATGCCTTTCAAAACAAGCCCAACGCAGCAGATTCGGACTTTTGGGCGGTTGCAGTAGATGGCTCATGAATGATACAGGCTAGTGATTACTCGGGATCACTCCCAAGACAATCAGCACCTTCCCGCTCCCTCCACTTTCACCGCCTTCCATATCCGCTTGCGGCACGTCCATTCTAGGTTTGACTGCCCCACTGTCTCAGAGCCCTGACTAATGGCCTCCTCTCCCTCTCTTCTTTCCCCCGTGCCCGTCCCCTCCCAGGACGATCTACAGGGTTGGAAGACCGCTGATGCCTCCCTCGATCGCGCATCTCAAAAAGGCCTGTCCTACTACCTCGCTCTCCTCTTCCTGGCCGTCTACTACATCCGCCCCCAGGATTGGGTCCCAGGCATGGCCGGGGTCAATATCGTCCGCCCCATCATGCTGGTCTGGTTCGTCGTCGTGCTCGTCCAAGGCTCTCGCTCACCCATCCCAGGTTGGTTCCGCACCCCCCATGACTGGGTCATGCTTTCTTTTTTTGTCTACGTCGCGTGGACCTCGCCTCCCATCGCCGGTGCCACCTCAGGCATGTTCTCACTCGTCGTCTTCTTTTTCCTCACCGTGCAGGCACTCTCTACCTGGAACCACGTCCTCGGTTACCTCAAGGCTTGGAATCTCTTCCTGATCTGCATCGCCATTCTCGGCACCCTCCAATCTCTCGGCCTCGACATCACAGGGGGTCAGTCCAAAACCGACTTTTTTGTCGGACGCCTCAGCCTCGGAACCTGGCTCACCAACAATCCCAACGCCCTCGCCCACACCATCGTTCCAGCAATCCCCCTGAGCTACCTCCTCTATTTCTGGCGGGGCTCCGCCACCGGACGCTTCATCATCTTTCCTGCCTGCCTCGCTCTGGTCGGCTACTGCACTTGGCTCACCGCCTCCCGAGGCGCCTTCCTTGTCGGCGCTGGCGTCACCGCCATGCTCTTCATCGTCGGCCGCCCCAAATGGGTCCAAATCTTGGTCATCACTCTCGTCTTATCCCTTGGCGTCGGTGCCCTCAGCTTCCTCCCTCGCATGGAACAAATGGGAGACCTCCGCTCCGATGAAGGCGTCATGGGACGTCTCATGGCTTGGGAAATGGCTCGCACCGCCATGGATCAAAATACTTTCGGTGTCGGCTGGAAACAGTTCATCGCTCTCATCGATTGGAAAGAAGGCTCCAAATGGATTTACGACATCCCCAAAGCCACCCACAGCAGCTACGTCCAAGTCGGCGCAGACTTGGGCCGCTATGGCCTGTTCATCTGGCTCCTCGGTCTCTGGACCGCCTTGCGCACCACCCTCTTCTTCAAACCTCAATCTGAAACCGAAGAACGCTGCCGCCGCGCCGGCCTTCTCCTCCTCATCGCCTACCTCGCCTCAGGTTGGATGGTCAACCGCCAATATCACACCGAATACTTCCTCATGATCGCCGTCGCCGCAGCCATTCACCGCCTCGCCGTCGCCAGAACATCAATGACCACCCCTCCTTCACCCGCTGAAGTTCCGTCCCCCTCCCCGTCTGCCCCGCCCGCCCTCAACAGCACCCCTCGCTTCTGGAAACGACTCGGATGGCTGGACCTGGCCGCAACCGCAGCCATCACTTGGAGCGTCCTCGCTCTATGGGATTACATCCTCAAAAACCTTTAGAATAGCCTCCTCAAGTGGTCGGCAAAACGACCTCAAGCATGCTTGGTTAGAGCATTTTAAGAAAAGATGTGGCCGTAGATTTGGGAGCGCCGGAAGTGGCGATGGGCCGTTGGAAGCGCCGGGGCACATGAGTACATACGTCCCAAGCTGACAAGGGCCCAGATCCGCCTCCGCCGCTTCAAAGAAGCGGTTACAGGTTTTCTTAAACTGCTCTGGCATCTAAACCTCGGCCCGCACACATAAAAACCATATTCGCCTAATGGATTGCACGATGCCTTAGGCCGTGGTCGACCTCAATATTCAGACCCGCCTATCGGGCTACGGTGAAGTTGGAATCCAACTCCACAACCATGAACTCATCAACGCTTGCGGTCAGTCGGGAACCCCTTCGGGTTCGTCATCTCAGGGCTTCGTCCCTTGCCTTTGTGTCACTGGCGGGCATCGCCTTGGCATCCGGCCTTTTCGCAATCGAACCCTCCCCACAGGAGACCGTCGACCCTGCGTTGATGGCGGCATTTGAAGCCGATTCTCATGCCCTCCACCCCATCGCCGGCACTCCGACTGCCGTTCGCTCTGCCAACCTGAAAAACAAGATGGAGTTCACGATCTCACCCGACCAACTCTCCGTCAGACCCATGGATTCCACCAAAAACTGGCGCTTGGGCGTTCGCTTAGAGGCAGTTGGCCGCGGCGAAGCCCTTGTCTCAGCAGGGCCCGGCGCGCTCACCCGCACCCAGAACCGCGCGGAGATCACCCGCAACGGCGGCGAAGTGGTGGAATGGTTCGTGCACCGCAAGGAGGGCCTTGAGCAAGGCTTCACCCTGAATCAGCGTCCTGAGGGCGAGGTAACGGGCGTGACCGTCTCCCTGTTGGTCGAAGGTGGCCTGCGCGCACTCGCCAGCCAGCCTGGAGACGACGCCATCCGTCTGGCGGATGCCAGCGGACAAACCCGCGTCCGTTATGCCAAGCTCGTCGCTTGGGATGCAACGGGCCGTTCGCTGTCCAGCCATATGGAAGGCCTTGGTGATCGCATCCACCTCACCGTGGACGATGCAGGAGCCGCCTACCCGGTGACTATTGACCCTGTCTACTTGACCGAGGAAGCGCACTTGCTGAATGACTTCCCCACCGCAGCCACCAACGATCTTTTCGCCCATGGCGTCTGCTTGGCCGGGGACACTGCGGTCATCGGTTGTTTCAGTGATAACGATGCGGCCAACGGTGCCGGTAGTGTGTATGTCTACAAACGCACACTCGGCGTCTGGACACTTTCGCAAAAGCTCATGCCGGCCGACCTCGCCAGTGGCAATCAATTCGGTCACTCCATTGCCCTGTGCCGTTCTTCCCAAAACCGTCTGGCGGTGGGTTCGCCCGGGCAAAACGCGGTTTATCTTTTCACCCGCCCAGATGTGAACAGCCTCTTCAACACCACCCCAGAAGCCAAGCTGGTACAGGCGGGCGCTGAATTCTTTGGCTACTCGGTGGCGGTTTGCGGCCCCACTGTCGTCGTCGGAGCACCCGGTGATGATCTCGCCGGCAACCAGAACCAAGGCAGTGTCCACTTCTATCAAGACATCGTCGGCACTTGGACCCTGACCGAAGAATTCTACGGAATGACCGCTGGCGACCGCTTCGGAGGCAAGGCAGGCGGCGGCCTCTATGAAACCGGCCTCATGGTCGCGGTTCAAGGCAATTGGGCTGTGGGCTCAGCGCCACAGGGTATCATCGGCGGCCTGGCAAAGGGATACGTGAGGGTCTTCAACCGTCCCGGCGCCTTAGGCACTCCCTGGGTGGAGGTCCTACCCCCCATTCAGGCGCTGGATGGCACTGCCGGAGACGAGTTCGGCTTCTCGATCGGGCTCGATAACCAGGCAGTCCTAGTGGGAGCTCCCAGCGCCCAAGTGGCGGGTGTGGGCACCGGTGCGGCCTACTACTTCACCTGGAACGGCACCAACTACACCCAGACTTCCAAATTCAATGCCACCGGTGACTCGGCGAATGGTGATCGCTTCGGCGTCTCGGTTGGCTTAAGCAATCGCTTCGCCGTGGTGGGCGCGCCCAATCACGACGGCGTTGGCAATGATGCGGGTGCCGCCTATCTTTTCTTCCGCGGCAGTTCAGGGTGGACCCTCAACCGCGAGTTCACCGGCAGTGACGCCACCGGTCAGGATCACTTTGGCTCCTCCTGCTTTATGAACTCGGGAACCCTGATTTTCGGCGCCCCCCAGGATGACATCCTCGGCGGACGCAACAACGCTGGCAGCGCCTACATCTTCGGTGCCGACTTCGACATCGGCATCCTGACAGATAACGAATTCGCTGCCTTCTTCGACTACACCATCAATCAGCAGGGCCGCATGACCTTCCACGCCGTCACCAAAACCAACCCTTCCCTGGCGGTTTCCCCCTTGCCCGTAACGGTAGACGAAGTCATCTGCACCGATGGCTACGCTGCCCTGCCCGCAGTCCTCAGCGGAGACAAAACCTACTTAACCCGACTCCTCTACGAGGGCGATCCTATCCCAGGCACTGCCCTCCCCTCCGGTGGCACCGTCAGCCGCACCTTCCCGGAATTTCGCCTCCAGGAAAGCGGCATGAGCTACTTCCTCGGTCGCGCTAACGGCTCAAATTACGCCACCGACTACTTCGAACTGGCCGACAATGGCTCCGCTGTCGGCACCTGGGTTCGCGAAGGCGCACAATTCTCGATGATCTATCCTGGCCTTGCTCGATCAGGCGCTCCGGCGGATCCCATCCTCGGTCTACCCTCAACCGAAAGCGCTCACTTTGCAGCCACCCTGGCACTCGCCAATGGGATCACCCTCGCTAATGACTCGGGCATCTGGCGCGCGACTGGCGACCCCCTTTCCGGTGGACCGCTTGATGCAAATGCCCGCGAAGGCGTCAGCTTGGCTGCCTCTGTCGGCACCAACATCAAAATGGGTCAGGTGACGCCCTATGTGGTAGCCGCAGAAAACGGCACCATCGCCTATTCCGCCTTCTTGATCCCCACCTCCTACACCCTCAAACCCCTGCCAGTCACCTCAGCCAACAACTTGGCCGTGTTCAAACAAACCAGCGCCTCGGGGTCACCCCCTGTAATGCTGGCACGCCGTGGAATGGGCAATGCACCTGGCGGCACAAGCCCCTTCTACATGTTCACAGGTCAGGCCATCAACCCCGAAGGTCGTGTGGCACTTAAAGCCTCAATGCGCCCCTATGTCGGAAACGTCACCCCCCTGAACGACGAAGGTCTCTGGGCAGAAGATGCCACCGGAGCTTTGCAATTGATCCTGCTTGAAGGCATGCCCGTGGACGGAGCAGAACTTCACCGCATTGTCCGCTACTGGATGCTTGCGGATGGCAGCGTGGTCGCCCAGTGCCTGCTGCGCGGCTCAGGCGTGACCATCAACTCGGACCAAGCGATCCTGCTCTGCACAGAGGGTCAAATAACGGTGGTCTCACGGGAGGGCACCGCCATGCCCGGTGTTCAAGGCTCCAGCCCGCTATACATCCAAGGATTCGATGTCAGCCCCAACGGCAAGTTCACCATGCTCGCCAGCTTGGTCGTTGGCAGCGGCAATACGACGTGGTCCAACAACGCAGTCCTGCTGCGCGGACAATTACCAGACCCAAGCATGGACGTCGTGCTTCGCTCGGGCGATACCCTCCGTCTGCGCGGGATCAATCAGGTGATCCACGGTTTCACCATGAGCCCTGGAGGCGTCCAACGCATCATGGGCGGAGGCGGGGGCCACGGTCGCATCGTCAATGATGCCGGTGACGTCGGCATCATCATCAAATTCCGCGGCACCTTCTTCCAGGGCATCTTCGTCTGGCCGGAAATTGGTTTCTAAAATGCTTCCCCCAACGTCACGGATCGACCACGGCAACTCTTGGAACGAACCCAGTCAACCTCCTCCACCCAAAAGGGAACTATCGAGTTTTAAACCCTCCCTTCATTGACATCCCGCCGGGTCCGGTCCTACCGGTCCCGGCTTTTGTTGCCGCTACGTCTCACACTCCAGCACACTCTCGATACAGTCTCAAATAACCGACCACCATCACCTCCAGTGAGAACCGCGTCCGCGCGCTTTCCCTCGCCCACTGTCCGGCCTCCGTTAACTTGCCCGGTTCCGCCCACAGCAGCTCGATCCATCTCGCTAACTGCTCTGCATCGCAGATCTCATACAAAAACCCACTCCTCCCCGACTCGACCACTTCCACCGCCCCGCAGGCCGAGTGCGCCACCACAGGCACCCCCGACGCCATCGCCTCCAGCAACGCATTCGCCAGCCCCTCATGGGATGACGGCATCACCATCAAATCCATCGCCTGATAAAAAGGCGCCGGTTCCGACTGGTGTCCCTTCAGATAAATCCGATCACGCACCCCACTGCTTGCCACCCGCTGCAGCACCTCCTCCCGCGCCTCCCCACCATCACCCAATATCATCAACACCAACTTCGGTCGCTTCTCCGCCAATCGCTCAAACGCCTCCACCAGCAGCGGAAAACGCTTCGTCGCAATGAATCGCCCCACACTCCCAATCACCTCCGCATCCCTCGGCAAACCCACCCTCACCCGCGCCTCCCCTTTATCCGTCACCGGCTGAAACCGCTCGCAATCCACTCCATTCAACACACTCACCAACCCCGCCTCCGGCATCCCCAATGCCATCAAATGACGGCGCAACCCCTCCGACACCGTGTGCACCCTGCGACAGCATCGGTACAACCATCGCCGCTGCCTCAGACGTTTTCCTCTCAAGCCATCCCCCTGCAACGCCCCATGCTCCCCATGCAAAATCGGCACCCGCCAAAGTGATGGCACCATAAATCTCGCCACCACCGCATAAATCAACGGCCCCAAATTGTGCGTGTGGATCACATCAGGCCTTTCCCGCCTCAACCCTCGCCCAAGTCGCCAACAGGCCTCCCAATCCCAGCCCGGCTTCCGCCCCAACGCCTCCACCCTCACCCCCTCACTCAGCCTCCCTGCAAAAGCCCCAGCCCGCTCAAGGCACCACACCCGCGTCTCCACCTCCTCTCGCGGCAATTCATTCGCCAAATTCACCACCCCATTCTCCATCCCCCCGGGCTCCAAAGAAAACACAACCTGCGCCACTCGAATCGGCGTTCGGGCTTTCTCCTCTCGGGTTGTCGGCGACGGGTCGGACATACCCCCACTCTGCTCCCATTCGCCCCATCAGCAACCCGCCTCTCACCCTTCCGGATGCACATTGACTTTACCTCCGGGCGGGACAATTTGCAGTGATCGCTCCCTTGGCAAAAGCCGCCTTTCACTTATGAGAGAAACCATCGTCCGCTTCTTCCTGATCCAGCCTCTCAATCATCACCCCTTGGTCTATTGGGGCCTCCTTGCCGTCTGGTTGCTCATGGTCGGCAATTGCATCGCCAGCTTGCGCTCTCAGCCCATGTCACTCGCCGCCAAGTGGACCTGGTTTCTCCTCATCGTCCTCATCCCTATCATAGGCATGTTCTTCTACCTCTTGCTCTGCCTGATCAAGGCCGACTACACCTTCCTTAAGTTCATCCTCGGCCCCCCAAAAAAGGTCCAGACCCAGTTGGTCAAATAACCCCTTCTTAGGATCACTACCTTGCCATGACTCCCGCTCCCAAAAAGGGCTTCGACCTGATCGCCCTGACTTCCCAGGCCCTCCAATACGTCCGCCACACCCGCCTCATGGCCGCCATGGGCTGCCTCGGCATCCTCGCAGGCCTCGTCTACTACGTCTACGGCACCCCCATCTACCAGGCCAAATCCCTCGTCTATGTCCGCGGCTACGGCAGCCCTCTGCGCACCTCCGAAGTCCCGGAAACCGTCCAGGCCGCCGGCATGAATCGCCACATCACCCAGGAATTCACCTCCCGCCGCAACATCATCGAAGCCGCCCGCCGCATGGGCCTCGTCGGCAAGTCCGCCACCTGGGAGGACCTCATCCAGGTCATCCCCTCCGTCCAAGCCTCCATCGTCGACGCCAGCCACATCGAAGTCACCGTCCTCGCCAAAAGCCCCCAAGTCGTCCGCGACTTCTGCTCCGAACTCGTCTCCGAATTCCGCCTCCAACAGGAGCAAACCTGGGCCCAGTTCCGCGACGAAGCCCTCGAACGCTACACCAAAGAACTTCAGGCTCTCGACGCCAAAGCCAACGATGGCCTCCGCAGCCTCTCCGAATTCGAGCGCGAGGGCAAAATGACCGAGTCCACCATCGAACAGTCCCGCCTCAACGACCTCCCCCGTGACATGGTCGTCACCAAGGAAGTTCTCCGTCGCATGGTCGACGTCAAAGCCAGGCTCGACTCTCTCCCCCGCCTCCCCTCAGGCGACCTCGCCCTCCCGGACCTCCTCGAAGAACTCTCCCTCCTCAGCGCTTTCGAAAAAGAACGCGAAGTCAAAGTCGGCGACCTCCTCCGCAAACCCATGCCCGGCGGCAGCAGCCCCATCGCCACCGCAGGCACACCCAAAATCTCCACCGAAGTCATCGTCCAACCCGGCATGGTCGAAACCCTCGCCTCCTGGCAGACCCTCGAAAAAGAACGCCGCATCCTCGAAGATCGCCAAAAAGAATCCGCCAAACAATACCTCCCCGGCCACGCCATCATGCGTGACTTCGCCGCCCAACTCGAAGCCAACGAACGCGGCCTTCGCTCCGAACTCGCCATCCTCCGCCAACGCTTCGACCTCGAAAAAGAACACTTCGAAGGCAAACTCAAACAACTCGAAAGCCGCATCCCCGAGTACCACGCCATCAACGAGAAACTCAGCCAATCCTCCCAGACCTACTCCGACATGGAGAAAAACAAAGCCATCTGGGACCGCGCCCGCGAACAACTCGCCTCCAAAGTCGCCGTCATCGCCTTCTCCGAAGACCGCGACTGGGTCGAAATGCGCTTCAAAGGCCACACCTCCCTCCGCGACGACATCCCCGTTTCTCCCAACAAGATGAAACTCCTCTCCATCTCCCTCCTCCTCGCCGTCGGCGGTGCCATCGGCGTCCCCACCCTCGTCAACCTCCTCAACAGCAGCGCCTCCACCCTCCAACAACTCGAAGAATCCACCGGCCTCAAAGGCATCGGCATCGTGCCTCACACCGACAAGGAAATCCTCGAGGACGTCTGCCGCGCCCCCTCCATCGGCGCCAAAGTCCCCAATTACCTCCTCGAAAATTTCCGCCTCGTCCGCAGCCACATCGTCCTCCACCCCGGCCGCACCGGCAGCACCCACGTCATCATGGTCACCAGCGCCCGCCCTTCCGAAGGCAAAACCAGCCAGGCCGCCAACCTCGCCTGGGCCTTCCAGTCCATGGGCTCCCGCACCCTCCTCATCGACTGCGACCTCCGCCGCGGCCGCATCCACGGCTTCACCAAAGTCTCCAACGAACTCGGCATGACCCACCTCCTCCAGGGCCATTGCACCATCGAAGACGCCATCCAAAAAACCCCCTCCCCTCTCCTCGACGTCATCCCTCGCGGCCCCATCACCATCGGCACCACCGACCTCCTCGTCCAATCCGTCTTCACCCAGTTCCTCGACACCCTCCGCGGCCAATACGACCAAATCGTCCTCGATACCCCCCCAGTCCTCGGCCTCAGCGAAACCTCCAGCCTCCAACGCTGCGTCGACGGCGTCGTCTTCGTCGTCCGCGCCGAAAAAACCTCCCGCAAAGACGTCGTCGACGCCGTCACTCTCCTCCGCAAAGCCGGTGCCCACCTCTTCGGCATCGTCCTCAACGACCTCGACCTCAGCAAGGTAAACAACTACTACAACTACTACTACTACTCCGCCTCCTACTACGAAGACCTCGAAAACCCCGAAGACGATCCCCCTCCCGGCAAGTCACCTTTGCGATCCGCCCCCGCCCTCACCTGACTTCCGCTCCGACCGTTCTACCGCTCGCTTCCAGTCGCAGGTTCCAAATACCCCCGGAACTTCCGCACCCATTCCCGCCTCCCGCTCGCGCCAGCCCCATCGCGCCCTTCGAGCTCCGCCACACTGGCCTCCGCCACCTCTCGCCACCTCAGTTTCACGCCCCCCTTTATTCAAAAAGCTACCGCTCGTGGAATGTCACTTCTTCCTGCTGCACCCGCATGGACTAATTCAGATGCCTAAGCTCGGTTTTCTTAATCATCTGCAAAAATTGCAATTTTCCATCTTGTAAGATTTTTGTTTCAAGGTATCTCTCACCCTCCTCTCTAATGAAAACAAATACACGCCCCTCGGTCGCCCGCGTCCCCACGCCAGCGAAATCCCGCCTCTTCCACCTGGGCCTCGCCCTCCTCACCTCCCTCACCCTGCTTTCTGCCCCCACCTCGGCAAGAGCTGGCGAAGACTTTATCAACATCAGCCCGGATCGCGGTCCCGTCACAGGTGGCAACCCTGTTGAGATTACACTCAATCTGGGTGGTTCGCCAACAATCAACAGTGTCACTTTCGGCGGCGAGCCAGTCATGACTGCGCGAAATGGCAACATTATCATGCTCAATGCACCCCCCGCCACCAACCCTGGACCGGTGCGTGTGGTAGTCAATTACAGCTATGACATCACTTCGCCACTCGATGAACCGGAAACCGCCGCCTTTGTTCCCCCTGGTTTTAGCGTGTCCACCACCTACACCTACGAGGCAAGCGCTCCCACCATCACCAACGTCTCCCCAACCACCACACCCGCCATTGTCCCCACGGGTGGCGTCTCGGTGACTCTTACAGGCACCAACCTCTCTGGGATCACCGGAATCATCGGTTTCGGCCCCGCTCCAATCCCCGTCACCGCCCCTTCGGCTACCTCTTTGACATTCACCATCCCCGCCGGCACCTACCCCGTTGGCCCCGTGAGAGCGGCTGCCACAGATGGGTCCACCAATGTCCCTTTCAGCTTCAGCTTCACCCGCGTTGGTAACCCCACCCTCTCCATCACCCGGATCATCCCAAGCGCCACCACCCCGAACAACGTCGGCCTAATCACCCTCCGCGCCCCCTCCGGCACCTTCACGGCCCTCACTCCGGCTACCGCCGCCACCCAAACCTCCAGGATCCGCCCTGGCACTCAAGTCACCCTCTCCACAACCGCAAGACCCGGCTTCCTCTTCAGCTCCTGGACCGACTCCGAAAATGTCGGCACCGAGTTAGGCCGCTCCTTCACCTTCGAAATGCCAGATGCCGACGTTTCCATCGACGCCGAATTCGTCGCCAATCCCTTCCCCTCCTCACCTACGACCACGAACTTCCGTGGTGTCATCAGCCCTGACTCCAACACCCCCCGCAGCAACGCCACCTTCGGCTCCGTCGTCGTCACCGTCACCGGCCGCACCGGCGACTTCTCAGGCAACTTCCTCAACGATGGCCGCAACCTCCCCATCCGTGGCTACTTCCTCGGTGACGGCTCCGCTTGGTTCACCCAAACCTCCGGTGTCTCCGAAAGCTTCCCCTTCGCCAGCGCCACCAAAGTCCTCGACCTGTCTCTCCTCAATAACGACGAGTTCCTCAGTCTAGGCTGCTCCATTGATGCCAATACCCCCCCGCTCGAGAATGGCGCCATCGCCAACGTCATCGAGGTTTCTTCTTCCTCCTCAGGCACCGCCCTCCCGCACCTGACCTCCATCCCTTCTAGCATCTTCAACCGCGCTTCCATTGCCACCGGCCCCATCGACCAAGGCTACTTCAACGCCATCCTCTCCCCTTATTCGGAGGGTAGCTTCAGCATCGGCAAATGCCACGCTCACATCACCGTCAGCAGCCTCGGTCGCGTCAGCGTCGTCGGCAAACTCTCAGACGGCACCTCCCTCTCCATGTCCTCCAACGTCTGCAACCCAGGCTTTGAGCGCGTTCGCGGCCCATACGGTCCCCCCATCGCCGTCATCCCCCTCCACTCCCAGCTCCGCACCCAAGGTGGAACGGCAAGTCAGTTGGGCGGTAGCCTCCTCGGCCAACTCTCCATCCAAGACCCTTCATACTACAGCTACCCCACCGACGAACCCGTCGCTTCCGCAGATCCTATCTTGATCTCCAAACTCTCCATCGGCGGCTCCCTGACTTGGCTCCGCCCAACCGTCACCCAGGTTGCTGGAACAACCGCTCTCGCTCGCGAAACCCAAATCTACACCGCAGGTTGGCCCGAAGGCCTGCCCGTCTACGTCGAAGGTTCCCAATACGACGCCAACACCACCATCCAAAGCGCCCTGGCCTCTTCCTACCTCTTCCCATTCGCTCCCGACCCCATCACCCCTCCTCCCGCCCCCGGCAACGCCGTGCTGGAATTCTCCAATGGCAAACTGGATCCCTCCGTCTCCAAAAACAACTTCAACATCAACGCCAGCACGGTCGCCAAGATCATCCCGATCGATCGCAGCTACTCCCTCGTCCTTGTTCAACGAACCGGCCAATTCTCCGGTTCCTTCACCCCAAACTGGACCCCCAGGGCTAGCTCTCCGACCGTCTTTTCTGGCGTCATCATCCAAGCCGTCTCCGATCCCCGCCTCTCCGGCGCAGGTCCGGTCAACGCTGGCTACGGCGCCGGCTTCTTCATCAGCAACCAACCCGGCGACCTCGACCCAGAAAGCGGCAACGTTCGCCTCTCCTCCCCCTTCATTATGCCGCCACCCCCAGCCGATTGATTCGACTCCCTCAGCTTAAACTGACTCAAACCGCCGCCCCAACCAGGGCGGCGGTTTTTTTTCGCCGATCACTCAGCTCCATCCCGAAACCTCAACGCCGCCGCCACCGCCCGGTGTTGAGACCGCCCTTCGCCCTCCGTCCAACACGCCTCCACCTCCCACGTCGAACCCGCAAACACATGATCCAGCCGCAACCACGGCTGCCCAAACGACAACGGATTCCTCGTCTCCCCCGGAAACGTAAACCCGAGCCCACTCCCACCCGCCTCATGCGCATCCGTCATCACCGCCTCCAGCAAACGATGCACATACCCCAAGTGCGGCGCATTAAAATCCCCCGCCACCACATACGGCAACTTCTCTCCCTTCAACCGCTCCAAAAGCGCCTCCGCCAACCCAATCTGCCGATCCCAAAAAACACTCTCCTTCTCCCGTCGCCGCCGCCAAAACTCCAGCGGCACCGGCAGCCCATATAAAAACGCCCCCCCCCTCATCGCCAGCAAAGGCCCTCTGGGCGATGGCAAATGCACCCCATAAACCGCCACCCGCCTCCCCCTCCAATCCACCTCAAACCTCGCCCCAAAAGGCAGCGCCTTCCCGCTTCCGTTCGCCTCCAAAAGCTCTCCGCCCAAGACCGGAAACCGACTCACCAACGTGAACTCACCCACACTCAACCCATGCCCAAACTCCCCATACCCTTCATCCTTCAAATAATGCGACGCCCGCGCCGATGACTCCTGAAACACCATCACATCCGGCTCAATCCAGTTCTTAAACGGCCTCAAACTGTGCCCCCCATTCTGCCCCCGGTTGTTCGTCAACACCACCAAAGTCCCCTCCTCACGACCGCTCGCACCCTTCGGCGCCCTCACTCCCCTCACCTGAATCCCCATCCCCACCCAAATCACTCCCGCCCCCAACACCCCCAAAACCAATCCCTGCCGAAACCTCAAAACCATCACCATTCCCCACAGCATCAACCCGGGCAAAATCCAAATCGCAGGCGGCAAAAACAACAGAAATCCTAGCAGCGGATTCCCCTCTCCAATCACCCTCAACAAAACAAAAATCACCCCCGCCGTCACCAGCCAACCCCACAGCCCCCCGATCGCCAACCGCCCCATCCACCCCTTCAGCCACACCCACAATCGACGCTTCATCGCCGCATCCAGCGAGACATCACTCGAACTCTCAGACTCAGCTCCCATAATCACTCTCCTTTCCTTCCATCAACCCCGCTGCCCCTCCAACCAACACAAAAACTCACGGTCCAACCTTCGCTCTCGCCTCAACCCCCACCTCCTCCGACTCTTCCCCATCCATCCCCGACTTGATCACCCCCGCCAACAACATCGTCAGAATCGCCAGCACCACCAACATGATCAACGACTCCAAAATCGTAAACCCCGCCCTCAAACCCTTTCGAAAAACCTTCATCCCCTTCACCTCGGCCATCCCGTTCCCCGTTGAATTTCCTTCGGCACGTGCCCCGTCGGTTTCACCCCGCTCCCCTGCCCCCCAAAATACCTCGGATAGTGACTGTCCCCAAAGGGATACATCGAACATGAACTCATCATGCCGACAATCCCAACCCCAAGGACGGCTCGCAATGCCCTCCTACTCCAGACGTTTTTACCGATTCTCATGATTCGAAAAATGGACAGGCAAAATGCCAGCTTCAACAGGCTAATACAAGTTCCAGGGCCGCCGCAGGGTACACCCGCAGTCCCCAAATTCGCAAGTCCCATCTATCCCATAGGTCTTACAAAAGTCTAACAGAATCAAAACAATACCCTTGCATTTGATCCGCTTTAACCGAACGTTTAGGTGATCTTGGATACTTTGTATCTAGGAGATTTTTTTGCGCACCTTTCACTTTTTCTACTCGCGATACATCTCCCGATGGCCAGCGTCTCCCACAAGCCACTATATCTCAGCCTTTGCTTAATCAGCATTGGCACAACGCTGGCTCAGGTCGCCGAAGAAATCCCCCCCGCCTCAGATTGGCAGGATACCCGGGTCGAAACGCAAGCCAAAGCCCCCGCGATCGCTCCCGAAGCGGCCACCACGGGACCCTCCGGCTTCTATCCCACTTCATCCGACCTCGCTCTCCTCGGGGACTACGACTACCGCCGCTCCAGTCAATTGACTCAGGAAGCCGCCGACAATCGCAGCCTCGGCGCCATGGACATCTTCCCCTACGAATCCGGCGAGCAAGACTTCTACCGCCGCAACCAGGACATCCTCCAGCCCCTCGACCGCTTCTTGGGCTGGTTCACTCCCCACCAAACCATCAGCACCGAGTTCGGCGGCATCGGTCGTGGCAGCATCCTCACCGACGGCAGTTTCCCCGTCTTCACCCGCTCCCTCACCGCCGAACAAAGCCACCTCAAAATCGGCCCTCTCGCCTTCGACCTCCTCTGGATCGGCGCTGGCGCCATCTGGAGCGACTACAGCGGCCCTCAAATCTTCGCCGACGGCAATGAAGACGGCTGGCTCCCTTACATTGACCTGGCCGCCCGTGGCTATGTCCAAATGACCGAAAGCCTCAGCTTCAGCTGGCTCGCCAACCTCATCTACCTCCCCGCCGAAAACGAACTCGCCCTCCGCAACGGCTACAGCAGCTTCCCAGCCATCTCCACGGAACTGCTTTACCAATTCCGGGCCGGTCGCTGGGACATCCTGCTCAATGACCGCTTTTATGCCCGCCCCGGCATCGACATCTTCTCAGACTTCGACCAGCAGGGCATCGACCAAGCCGGCCGCTATCAGTTCGGCTACTACGATCGCCAAGGCCGCATCGGCTTCTTCGAAAGCGAATTCGCTTGGTTCGTCAACCAAGCCTCCGCCCAGGCCACCCGCATGTTCTTTGACAGTGACTGGCGCTTCCTCACCGAATACACCCACTGGGACATGTGGAGAAGTTTTGACTTCGACGACCACACCCCCAGAGACACCCTCTCAGCCCAGTTGGGCTACGAAGGCAACGACATCCCATTCGCTCCCATGATCCGTTATCAGGGCTCCTCCTATGACGGCTATCAAAGCTTCGTTCACCAACTCTACCTCCAACTCGCCGGCCGCATCACCGAAAACGTCCGCCTCGAAGCCCTCGGCGGTTACTACTGGACCAACGACTTCAGCCCCGAACGCGAAGGCGTGATCTGGCGGGCTGGCCTCATCCACGACTTCTCCCAACGCGGCCAGCACGGCATCGTCGGCGGCCAAATGATCGTCGAAGACCCCTTCTCTCCAGAAACCATTCTCACCCAGTACGTTCGTTACTTCATGAACTACCAAATCAGCCAGCGCCTGCAATCCAGCGCCTACATCCAGTATGGCGACGGCGAACGCTTGATCTCCGCCTCAGGCGACCCCGTCTCCAGCAGCACCTTCAACACCTACATCTCCGGCGCCACCCTTTCCTATCGTCCCCTCGACTTCACTCAAATCGTGGGTCGCGTTGCCTACCAGTCCGGTGACGGAGATTTCGGAGTCAACGAAACCGAGCGCTGGCTCTACCGCATCCAAGTCATGCAACGTTTGGCTTCCCGCGTCGTCCTCGAATCCTTCTATCAGTTCGACGACTTTACCGGCGGCGCCAACTATCAGGAACATGCCGTCGGCGCCTCGCTCCGTTGTTTCTTCTGATCCCCTTCTCCTTTCGCCCCAGCCACCACACCCTCGCCCCCAGCAACATCATGCAAAGCTCATCCACTCCGACCTCTACAGTCCGTTCCGGATCACTGCTCCTCATCGCCTGCTTGAGCCTCTCCACCTTCTCCGTTCAAGCCCAAAAAAGCAGCAAGGCCCCCCTCCCCGTCGTCCCCGTCGAGCAAAAAGAAACTCAGATGGACCTGCCCAACAGCTTCCACAAATACTACGGCCAACGCATCAATGGCTGGCGTGACACCGAACGCTCCATCGCCAAGGTCGACCTCGATTCCGACCTCAACTACGACGGCGTCATCAATAACAACGACCCCCAGGACGGCGGCGCCTTCGAAGGCACCCCTCCCGGACTCCAAGTCGGCGTCGCTGAAATGTCCCGCATCATCCTCCGCGTCACCCCCTATCGCGTAGACTTCGACGGTGAAGTCGTCGTGTCCCTCGAACTCTCAGGCATCAATCGCTCCGTCTCCTCCGGCGAGTTCGACTCCTTCGAAGACGAAATCAACCAGACCGGCCGCATCCGCGTCTGGAATGGACCCGAACGCAAAGTCCTCCTCCTCGACTCCGCCGACCCCAACAAACGCTATGTTGAATTCGGCACTCAATACCGCGAATACCCCTACAACCTGCCCACCGTGATTCCAAGATCCGTCTACGTCGAAGGCATCAAACCCTCCGAAGCTTACCAGGGCGATTTGCGCCTTCTGCTCACCTGCTCCCATCGCGCCCCGGGCACCACACCTGAGACCTTCGCCCAAAGCCGCACCAAACTCATCAAAAGCTTCCGCACCACCTTCGATCACATCCTCCTCACCGTTCGGCCGGAACCCCTCACCAAGGAGTTCACCAACAACAACGCCGAGGGCAATTGGATCATGGTCAAACCCATCTCCTCCAAATAGCCCCGTCGCCCGCCTCTTTGCCCCCTCCCTTTCCCTCTCGCCCATTGGTTTCTCTTTCCTCCTCCCATGCGCTGAGTTAACTGCTTGCCATTCGTTCATCGAATCCCAAGAACCATGCGCCCCCATCAGCTCTTCCGCCTCGCCCTCGCCAGCCTTTCACTCTCCCTGACCAGCTGCCAATCGCCTCAAACCGATTCCGCACTCCCTGCACCCCGCCTGCCCAATCAGGCGCTCCCCACAACCAATTCTCAGAACTTCCAGGTCGGTGACCAATTGGAACTCATCGTCGAAGAAGACCCCACCTTCAACGCCAACTACGAAGTCCGCGACGGCGGCTACATCCTCATCCCCAAAGTCGGACGCGTCCCCATCCTCGGTCTCACCCGCGAAGCCGCCGAAAACCAAGTCACACAAGCCCTCCAAAAACAACAGCTCACCAAGGCAACCGTCTTCGTCGAACGTCGCGCCAAAAACTCCGCCCAGCAATCGGCTCAGAACGCCACTCGCATCTCCGTCTTCATCACCGGCTCCGTCATTCGCCCCGGACAACACTACGTCCCCCTCCCTACCGACGGCAGACCGCCCGGCCTCTACGAAACCATTCTCGTCACCGGTGGCATGGCCAAATTCGCGGATGACTCCAAAGCCAAACTCATGCGCGCCGACAGCCAAGGCGTCCGCCGCACCAGGGTCGTCAATCTCAAAAGCATTCAGTCAGGCTTGACCCCGGATGTCCCCATCGGTGAGGGCGACATCATCAATGTTCCCGAAAAAGTCTTCGGCTTCTGATCCCCACAGGCTCCCGCCTGGCCCCATTTCCAGCTTCTCTCAAATCGACAGCCCCTCCCAGTCGCTTCATCGATGCTCTACTCCCCTGTCTCACGCAGCCTCCTCATCACCGCTTTCCACTTCCTCGTGGACGCCGGGGTGGTGCTGCTCGGCATGGCCATCGGTACCTTCTGGCGCTTCGAACAGTGGACCACTCCCCAGTTCCTCCGCTACCTCCCCGCGGTCTTGATCGCCTCCCTCGTCCTCCCCAGCGTCATCTACACCGGCGGCATGTACTCCCCCTCTCATGCCCGCATTGACTCCTGGTCCCGCACCCGCTGGACCCTCTTCGGCCTCTCCGCAGCCCTCATCGTCCTCCTCGGCATGGGCTCCATCGATCTCAATGCCCGGGTCGGTCGCGGCGTCCTGCTCGCTGGATTCCCCCTCGTCACCCTCCTTTGCATTGCTCACCAAATCCTCCTCCACCGCAGCCAAAAACAAGTCGTCCTGCGCGCCGTTTGCTTGGTCTCAGAACCCGATGACGAACTCGCCGCCTCCATCCTCTCGAAAAACAGCGCCAGCACCTCCATCCTCGGTGTTCTTCCCGTCGGCGGCTACGAGCCAGTCGGAACACTCCCTCACCTTGGCAATAGCTCACCACTGCTGGAAACCACCCTGCCTGCAAACACCACCATGGTCATGGTCAGAGAAAGCCACCTGATGATGCCCGACCTCACCCCAGCCCTCCGTCGCTGGCGCTACCAGGGCATCGACATCGTCTCCCTAACCGACATCTGTGAAATGGTCTTCCACGCCGTCCCTCTCCAACTCGTCACCGAGAACTGGTTGTTCCGCGCGTCCAGCCAGTCCGGCCTCCTCTACATCAAAAAACTCAAGCGCCTCTTCGACATCTGCGTCTCCCTCCTCTGCCTTCTCACCCTTTGGCCCGCCCTGCTGCTCGGCATCATCGCCGTGCGACTCGGCTCCTCAGGCCCCATCTTCTTCCGCCAAACCCGCCTCGGACGCATGGGCAAACCTTTTGTCATTCTCAAACTCCGCACCATGCACATGGATGCTGAAAAAGACGGCCCCCAATGGTCCGGCTCAAAGGACCAGCGCATCTTTTACCTCGGCACTTGGCTGCGCCGCTTTCGCATCGACGAAATCCCCCAATTGCTCAACATCCTCCGTGGCGAAATGTCCTTCGTCGGCCCCAGACCCGAGCGCCCCGAATTCATCGACGACCTCGAACTCCGCATCCCCTTTTACCGCGAACGCCTTCTCGTCCAGCCCGGCCTGACCGGTTGGGCTCAAGTTCGCTACCCCTACGGCGCCTCCATGGAGGACGCTTGGCGCAAACACGAACTCGACCTCTATTACATCAAGCACATGAGCCTGCTTCTGGACTTCTTCGTCCTCCTCGAAACCATTCGCACCGTCCTCACTGGCGGCGTTCGCCCAAAGGACGCCCACACCCTTGCTATGCATCAATGGCGCGCCCTCGACGGAACCTTCGAACACCCGTTAAAGGACACCTCCCACTCCCTCCTCGATTCCACCCTGCTCGCCTCTTGAATGTCTGACTTCAGCCACGTCTCTCCCCTGAGATTTTGATTCGGATTCGCCCCCCTTCGCGCTCCGCACTTCCAAGTCTCATGCCCCCCGCCGAACCACCAGCCCTCTCGTTCGTCTTCCCCTGCCTCAACGAAGAAGGCACCCTTGCCCTCTGCGTCACCGCCGTCAAAAAGGCTCTCGCCCCCTCCGGCATCAGCTATGAAATCATCGTCGCCGATAACGGCAGCACCGACCGCTCCCGCGATATCGCCCTCGAACTCGGCTGCCGTCTCGTCCCCATCCCCGTTCGCGGCTACGGCGCCGCTCTCAAAGGCGGCATCGAGGCCGCCACCGGTTCCTACATCCTCTTCGCTGACTCAGACAACACCTACCTCTACGAGCACACCGCCTCTCTCTACCTCGAAGCCGTCAAACACCAGGCCGGCATGGCCATCGCCTCACGCACCACCGGTGTGATCGAACCCGGCGCCATGCCTCCCCTCCATCGCTACCTGGGTACCCCCATCCTCACCTGGCTCATCAATCGCCTCTTCAATGGTCGCCTCACCGACTGCAATTCTGGCTTCCGCTGCATCCGAAAAGCCGACTACCTCACCTGGGACATCCGCTCAGACGGCATGGAGTTCGCCTCAGAACTCCTCATCAAAGCCCTCAAAGCCCGCACTCACACCGTCGAGATTCCCTCAGGCCTCCGCTGCGGCCCCCCAGACCGCGTCGCCCACCTCCGAACCTGGCGCGACGGCATGCGCCACCTCCTCTTCATCCTCTCCGAAAAACCCAGCCTCTTCGAAAAATCCGGTCTCTTTCTCGCCCTGACAGCGACTCTCATTCAGCTCCTCGCCCTCATCACCGGCCCCATCGCCCTCGGCCCGTTCAACATCTTCGACATGCACAGCCAGACCCTGCTGCTGCTCATCGGCATCCTCGGCACCCAACTCTACATCTTCAGTTGCAGCCTCTTTCTCCGATCCATCGATCCTCCCTTGTCCCTCACCCGCCGCCTCATCAACATGGACGAAGGCAGCCTGTTCTTCCTCCTGCTCACCGTGCTCACAGGTTGCCTCGCCCTCGGCGCCAGCCTGACCCTCGCCTGGGCCAGATCCGGCTTCTCCGGCCTTCAACACGCCAACAACCTCATCGGCGCTGTCCACTTCCTCGGCGTCGCCGCCACCGCCTCATTCGGCCTCCTCTCCGTCCACACCCTCAAAAAGGCCCGCTCTTCCCCCTCCTGAAACATCTCGGGGCAAAGAATTCATGGCGCATGCAGCCGTTCCAGGCATACTGCCCCTAGCGTCCCTCATGGCCAAGCCCAAGCCCACCTTTCTCCTCTGCTTCGATTTCGATGGCACCCTCGTCCTGCCAGATGCCGACCCCATGTTCCACCCCGGCCTCGGCCAGATGATCAAACAACTCCGCTCCCAGGGCGCCGCCTGGGTCGTCAACACCGGCCGCAGCCTCGGCCAAACCATCCAGGGCCTCGCCCAATACGGCCTCTTCATGGAGCCCGATTACCTCATCGTCCGCGAATGCGACGTCTATCGCCCAGGCCTCTTCAGCCGCTGGACCCACTTCGGCCCCTGGAACAAACAAGCCCGCCGCGCCCACGAACGCTTCGTCAAAGATCACTCCCACTTCTTCGACGCCACCCGCCGATTCATCGAATCCAGTGGCCAAGCCGAACTCATCTCCGGTGACGACGGCGACCTCGGCATCGTCGCCGCCAGTAACGAAGAAATGGACCGCATCTGCGTTTGGATTGACCAGCAGCAACGCGTCAACCCCGACATCGGCTACCAGCGCAACACCATCTACCTCCGCTTCTCCCACTCTCGCTACAGCAAAGGCACCGCCCTCGGCGAACTCTGCCGCCTCTTGGACCTTCGCGCCGAACACGTCTTCGCCGCAGGTGATAACTTCAACGACCTCTCCATGCTGCACCCTGCCTTCGCCAGCAAAATCGCCTGCCCCAGCAACGCCCTCGACCCCATCAAACAAACCGTCCAAAGCCACGGCGGCTTCGTCGCTTCACGTCCCGCCAGCGAAGGCATGATGGATGCCCTCGCCCACTTCTTCAGCGGCCCCAGACCCTAGCACGCTCGCCCCATGCGCCAGCTCCTCATCGACATCGGCAACGGCCGCACCAAACTCGGCCTCGCAGTCAACGGTCACATCACCGACCACCAGGACTGCGCCACCTCAGACATCTCTCCAGACACCGTCACCCAACTCATCGCCCCCTGGCACTTCGATCAATCCGTCCTCTGCTCCGTCGTCCCCAACGCCGTTCCCGCCTTCCGCTCCGTCCTCGGCACCCAACTCATCGAACTCCGCCATGACACCCCCATGGGCATCGGCGTCCGTTACCCCAAACCCGAATCCATCGGGCCCGACCGACTCGCCAACGCCGTCGCCCTCGCCCACCTCCACGGCGCACCCGGCATCGTCATCGACTTCGGCACCGCCGTCACCTTCGATATCCTCTCCGCCGATCAAAACTACATCGGCGGCGTTATCGCCCCCGGCCTCCGCCTCATGACTGACTACCTCCATGAGCGCACCGCCCTCCTCCCCCAGGTCACCCTCAGCGAGCCCACCCACGCCATCGGCCAATCCACCACCGAAGCCATCCTCGCCGGCGCCGCCATCGGTTATCGCGGCATGGTCCGCGGCATCCTCGAAGCCCTCCGTCGCGAACTCCCCCCAGGCCCCGTCCACATCGTCGCCACCGGTGGCGACGCCTCCTGGATCGTCTCCGGCCTCGACCAATCCATCATCGTCGACCCGGATTTGACCTTGCACGGTCTGCGTTTGGTAGGCAATCTCCATCTCCCTCATCACCATGCCTGAAACCTCATTCTCTTCTGTCGGCATCGACTTCGGCGGCACCTCCGTTAAACTCGGCGTCTGCCGTGCCGGCGAACTCCTCTGCACCGACGAACCCATCCCCACCGCCGACTTCCACGGCCCTCATGCCCTCATCAACGAAATGGCCGCCCGGGTCGCCAATCTTCGCGTCACCTTCCCCGACATCGCCGCCATCGGCGTCGGCGTTCCCGGCCTCGTCGATTTCGACCGCGGCTTTGTCCACGAACTCACCAACGTCCCCGGCTGGAAACACGTTCCCCTAAAAACCCTCCTCTCAGACAAATCCGGCCTCCCCGTCGTCGTCGAAAATGACGCCAACGCCATGGCCTGGGCCGAATTCCGCTACGGCGCCGCCCGCGGCCTCCGCAACGTCGTCGCCCTCACCCTCGGCACCGGCATCGGCGGCGGCCTCATCCTCAATGGCCAAATGTACCGCGGCAGCCAGGACTCCGCCGGCGAAATCGGTCAGATGAGCATCGACTTCGACGGCGTCCCCGGCCACTACGGCAACCTCGGCGCCCTCGAAAAATACACCGGCAACCTCCAAATCGCCCAACACGCCGTCGAAGCCTACGCCCAAATCGGCGTCCACAAAGATCTCTCCGACTGCACCCCCAAAGCCATCGCCGAAGCCGCCGCTGCCGGTGACGAAATCGCCCGCGGCGTCTGGGGAGAAATCGCCGACTGGCTCGGCACCGCCCTCTCCTCTATCGCCTGGCTCCTCAACCCCGACGCCTTCGTCATCGGCGGCGGCGTCGCTCAAGCCGGCGACCTCATCTTCGACCCCCTCAAACGCAAAGTCCAATCCATGGTCTCCACCGTCGTCTGGGAACACCTGAAAATCGTCCCCGCACGGTTCAGCAACGAAGCCGGCATCATCGGCAACGCCGCCCTCGCCGACGAACTCGTCCCCTCCTGAATAATCTACTTCTCAAACGCAAACTTCCCGCTGCCCGCAAACAGCAGCGTCAAATAGCCCGCGAGATAAAGAAACGCCTTCTCTCCCCCCTGCTCTCCGCCAAACACACCCCCGTGCACCAGGAAAAACGCCACCGCCATGCAAATGGCCAGCGTCAGGGAAGCGAACCGGGTCAAGAACCCCACAATTAGCAGCGCCGAGCACCCCACCTCAGCAAACACCGTCAGTCCCAAACTGATCTGCGAACCCACCCCCAGCGGATCATTGAACCCCTTCGCAATCTTCCCAAACCCCTGCAGCTTCGGCCACCCGTGAAGCATCAGCATCGACAGCCCCAGCGTCAAACGCAGCAGCAGTAAACCCAGGTCCGTTGAAAGCGGAATGAAAGAGAGGCGCAGGAATTTCATCAGCGCCCATCATGCCGCAATTCTTGCTCGTTGCCAGTCTGGATTCATCCCCCCATTGCCACACCCTCCCACCCGTGGCACACTCCTCCACTTCACTCGGATGCTCCCCGCCATCGACGCCTTCATCCTCCACCTCGCCACCGAGCGCGGTCTCTCCGTCAACTACCAGCTCCTCGTCCGCCGCGTCCTCGAATCCCTCGCCGATTGGCTCAAAACCAAACACCAAATCGAAACCCCGGCCGACGTCACCACCGCCCACCTTTCCGACCACCTTGTCCAGCGCAAAAAAGACGGCCTCGCCGCCTCCAGCGCCCGCGTCGAACTCATCGCCGTGAAGATCTTCTTCCGCTGGCTCGTCGCCCGTGGCCACCGCATCGGCGACCCCGCAGAACCCATCCTCCCGCCCCGCCAGGAACTCCCCCTCCCGGACACCCTCAACGAACATCAAATCCGCCAACTCCTCGAATCCGTCACCGCTGACGACCCCCTCTCCCGACGCGACCGCGCCATCCTCGAACTCTTCTACGCCGCCGGCCTCCGCCTCTCCGAACTCACCGGCGCCCGCCTTGAAAGCCTCAGCCTCGAGGAAGGCTGGATCCGCGTCACCGGCAAAGGTGCCAAAACCCGCCTCGCCCCGGTCGGCAGCGCCGCCCGCGACGCCATCGCCACCTACCTCACCCACGCCCGCCCCGCCCTCGTCAAACCCAAAACCCAAAGCTTCCTCTTCCTCTCCCAACGCGGCACCCGCCTCACCGGCTCACGCGTCGAACAAATCGTCAACGAACGCGCCGCCGCCGCTGGCCTCACCCAAAAAATCCATCCCCACCAGCTCCGCCATAGCTTCGCCACCCACCTCCTCAACCACGGCGCCGACCTCCGCGTCATCCAGGAAATGCTCGGCCACGCCGATATCGCCACCACCCAGATCTACACCCACGTCGACCAAAACCGCCTCAGCGCCGTCCACAAAAAATTCCACCCCCGCGCCT
>CANETF010000011.1 GCA_947440575.1 Verrucomicrobiaceae bacterium | reverse complement strand
GCTGTCGACGATGGCGTCTTTGAAGTGGATGCTGAGGGTGCCGGTTTCGACTTTCACGTAGATGATGGATTGGACGATGTTTCCGATGGCGTCGCGGCCGGTGACGGTTTGGGGGACGCGCTCGAAGATGGCGTATTCGTAGGTGTCGTCGCGGCCTTGGGCGGAGAGTTTGCTGGAGGTGCGGGTGGGTTTGCCGAGGGAGAGGCCGACTTCGTCCTGGGTCATTCCGAGGGCGACTTCTTTTTTGGCGATGAGGTCCTGGACCTGGATCTGGCGGTCGTAAACTTTTTTGAGGTTGGCGTGGAGGTTGGGGTCGGGGTGGATGACGTCGGTGGGTTTGAGCCAGCCGGAGACGTCGCCATGGCGGGCGCGGCCGCGGACGCGGTAGGCGGTGTCGCCGAGGGCGACGAGGGTGACAATGGTGCCCGGGGCCATGGTGCCGAGGGGGCGCTGGAAGTCGGCGTTGTAGTAGATGGTGGCTTCGGCGGGGATTTTGACGACGACGGGTTTGGGGAGGAGGCCTTCGACGGTGATGGTGCCGGGTTCGTCGGCGAGTTTGGAGGTGTTGCGGCGGGTGAGGGTGTTGGGAGGCAATTGGGCGGCCGAGGGGGTGAGGGAGGCGAGGCTGCCGAGGAGGAGCAGCGCGGTCATGAAAAGTCGGCACGTTTTCATAGGCGGAGAGGGATTGATGGGGAGCGTATCAGGTTTGGGTGAAATGAAAAGACAGCTTTTGTTCGACCTGGGCCGGGTTCCGGCTATTCAATGATTCTTACCATGAGTTCAGGACCTCTTTCACAGAAGCTTTTTGCAACAGCCAAGCAGTATATCCCAGGCGGGGTGAACAGTCCGGTGCGGGCTTTTCGGAATGTGGGAGGGGAGCCGTTCTTTGTGCGGCGGGCGAAGGGGAGCCGGATTCACGATGTGGATGGGCGGGCGATGATTGATTATGTGGGGACGTGGGGGCCGGCGATTTTGGGGCATGCGCCGCAGGTGGTGCTGGAGGCGATCAACGATGCGGCGAAGGAGGGGATCAGCTTTGGGATTCCGAATCCGTATGAGGTGGACATGGCGCGGACGATTTGTGAGTGGGTGCCTTCGGTGGAGAAGGTGCGGATGGTGAGCAGCGGGACGGAGGCGACGATGTCGGCGATCCGGTTGGCGCGGGGGTTCACGGGGCGGGATTTGATCTTGAAGTTTGAGGGGTGCTACCATGGGCATGTGGATGCGCTGCTGGTGGCGGCGGGGAGCGGGGCGTTGACGCATGGGAATCCGGACAGTGCGGGGGTGCCGAAGGGGTTTGCGGATTTGACGCTGGTGCTGCCTTTCAATGATCCGGCGGCGCTGGAGGAGCTGTTTGAGAAGCGTGGGGGGGAGATCGCGGCGGTGATAGTGGAGCCGTATCCGGCGAACGCGGGTTTGATTTTGCCGAAGCCGGGCTTTTTGCAGTTGCTTCGGGATGTGACGGCGAAGCATGGGGCGGTGTTGATTTTTGACGAGGTGATGACGGGTTTTCGGCTGGCGAAGGGCGGGGTGCAGGAGTTGGAGGGGATCACGCCGGATCTGACGTGCATGGGCAAGGTGATCGGAGGGGGGCTGCCGGTGGGGGCGTTTGGGGGTCGTGCGGAGATCATGAACATGCTGGCGCCGGATGGGCCGGTGTATCAGGCGGGGACGCTTTCAGGCAATCCGGTGGCGATGGCGGCGGGGCTGGCGCAGCTGCGGGAGATGGAGAAGCAGAGGGGGTATCAGAAGTTGGAGGAGATCGGGCAGATGTTTGAGGACGTGGTTTTGGAGACGCTGAAGAAGAAGGGGTTGGGATATCGGTGGTATCGGAAGGGGAGCATGTTTTGTTTGTTCTTCACGGAGAAGGAGGTGCATGATTTGCACGATGCGAAGACGGCGGACTTGGTGGCGTTCCGGAAGTTCTTTCATTACTGTCTGGAGCACGGGGTGTATTTTGCGCCGAGTCAGTTTGAGACGGGGTTCATCTCGCTGGCGCACTCGCCGGATGACATCCTGCAGACGGCGGAAGTGGCGGCGGCGGGATTGGCGAGTTTGTGAGGTGCGGTGAGTGGATGGATGAAGACTACTGCTTGATTGAACAGTAGTTTTGATTATACGTGGCGGCATGTCTGCCAGTCGTCTGCCCGCGTTGCTGAAACAGTATTTTGGATATGATGCGTTTCGCCCGCTTCAGCGGGAGATCATGGATTCGACACTGGCGGGTCGGGATGTGGTGGCGATTTTGCCGACGGGGGCGGGGAAGTCGCTGTGTTTTCAGTTGCCGGCGCTGGCGCGGGAGGGGGTGACGCTGGTGGTGTCGCCATTGATCGCGTTGATGAAGGATCAGGTGGATGCGCTGACGGCGAGCGGGGTGCCGGCGACACTGTTGAATTCGTCGGTTCAGGGGGCGGAGGCGAGTCGGCGACGGGCGGGGCTGGTGCAGGGGGACTACAAGCTGCTGTATGCGGCGCCGGAGCGGATCATGACGGAGGGTTTTCTGAGGGAGCTGCGTGAGTGGAACGTGACGGCGATCGCGGTGGATGAGGCGCATTGCATCAGTGAGTGGGGGCATGATTTTAGACCGGAGTATCGGCAGTTGGCGCAGCTCAGGCAGCATTTGCCAGGGGTGGCTTTTTTGGCGCTGACGGCGACGGCGACGGAGCAGGTGAGGCGTGATATTGTGAAGCAGTTGAGGTTGGAGGAGCCGGAGATTTATTTGGCGAGTTTTAATCGGCCGAACTTGAGTTACACGATTCTGCCGAAGGATAAGGCGACGCGGCAGGTGTATGAGTTCATTCGAGAGCGGCCGAATGATGCGGGGATCGTGTATGTGCAGTCGAGGAAGTCGGCGGAGTCGATCGCGGCGGCGCTGAGTGCGGAGGGGATATCGGCGGTGCCGTATCATGCGGGGTTGCAGCCGGAGGAGCGGGCGGCGAATCAGGAGGCGTTTTTGAGGGATGAGGCGCGGGTGGTGTGCGCGACGATTGCGTTTGGGATGGGGATCAACAAGCCGGACGTGCGGTTTGTTATTCATGCGGATTTGCCGAAAAACATTGAGGGGTATTATCAGGAGACGGGGCGAGCGGGGCGTGATGGGCTGCCGGCGGATTGTTTGCTGTTGTTTTCGCGGGGCGATTTGGTGAAGAACCTCAAGTTTTTGGATGAGATGACGGATGCGAAGGCGGCGGAGGTGGCGGCGCGGCAGATGCGGCAAATGGCGGACTACGCGGAGGGGACGGAGTGCCGGCGGGCGTCACTGCTGGATTATTTTGGCGAGCGGTGGCCGGGAGATAACTGCGGGTCATGCGATATTTGTTTGCAGCCGCGGGAGGAGTGGGATGCGACGACGCAGGCGCAGAAGCTGTTGAGTTGTGTGTTTCGGATCAAGCAGAAGAGCGGTTTTGCGACGGGGCTGAATCATGCGATCGAGGTGCTGACGGGGGCTAACACGGAAAAGGTGCGGAAGTGGTATCACGATCAGTTGAGCACGTATGGCATTGGGAAGGAAGTATCCCGAACGGAGTGGGCGACACTGGGGAGGCAGTTGATCAAGTTGGGATTCCTGGAGGCGAGTCAGGACAACTTTCAGACGGTGACGGTGACGCGGAGTGGGATGGCGGCGCTGATGAATCGGACGCCGATTTTGCTGACGCGGTCACCGGCGGTGGCGGTGGCCGCGGCGGGGGGATCGAGCGCAGGGAAGGTGTCGAGGGCGGGGAATTTGCCGTGTGACGAGGGGTTGTTTGGGGAGTTGAGGAAGCTGCGGAAGCGGTTGGCGGATGAGAAGGGGGTGCCGCCGTATGTGGTGTTTGGGGACATCAGTCTGAGGGAGATGGCGCGGAGTTATCCGCAGGATGAGCGGGGCTTTTTGGCGATCCCGGGGGTGGGGAGGCAGAAGCATGCGGACTATGGGGAGGCGTTTTTGGGGGCGATCGGGGAGTGGCTGGTGGGGAATGAACGGCAGCGGTTTGGGGCGGTCGCGGCGCCGCCACCTGCGCCGAAGATGAAGAGTGAGGGGGCGATCAACGCGTCGGCGCTGGAGTCGCTGAGGGCGTTTCAGGCGGGGAAGACGGTGGGGGAGGTGGCGAAGGCGCGGGACTTGTCAACGGGGACAGTGGCGCAGCATTTGGCGCTGGCGATTGGGAGTGGGGAGTTGAAGGCGGACCCGAGGGATTTTTACTCGGAGGAGGAGGAGCGGCGGATGGATGCGGTGGCGGCGGAGCACGGGGTGGAGCGATTGGGTCCGCTGCACGAGGCGCTGGGTGGGGCGGTGACTTATGACAAGCTGCATGTGTATCGGGCGTTCAAGCAGCGGAAGTGAGGATGAAATCAGGGGGAACCGGGGAGGTCGCCGGTGATGATGTCTTCTTCGGTGGTGTCGCCGTGGACGCCTTCGGCGATGACGCGGTTGGTGATGTCTTCGAGGTAGTTACGGAGGGTGGTGCTGAGGTCGAGGTATTGTGGCCAGAGGGTTTCGTTGACGAAGGAGCGGGGGACGCGGACCATGACGGTGGTGCGGCGCTGGCGGGCGTAGCGGTAGGGTTTGAGGCCGTAACGACGGAGGAGGGCGATGAAGAGTTTTTTTGACCAGTCATCATTGAGTTTGAAGCGATACTCGATGGGTTTTTCGGTTCGTTCGACTTCGGTCAGGCGGCGTTTGATGCGGGCGATGGCGTCGGCGGCGGCTTCGCGTTCGCCGGGGGTGGTGGCGCCGGCGTGGAGGCGTTCGATTTTGCGGAGTTTTTCAATGAGGTCCTGTTCCTGCATGGGGTGATATGGCCTTTGTTGAGGTCAGGGTCACGGGGAAATGGAGGTGGCTTGCGTGGGATTTTTTTTTTGGTATGGGTAGGCCCAAAAGAGATGGCGGAACCGAATCCCATTGCTGAAGATTTGCATCGTTTGAAGGGCCTTTTGAAACAGGGCCTGGAGGGGGAGGTTGCGGCTGCGGCGGATCTGCGGATTTTGAATCTGGCTTGCGGGAGATGTGACGAGGCGGAGACGTTGGTCGAGGTGGGGCGGGAGTTGACGGGAGGCAAGAGGGCTGTGGAGATGGTGGGAGCGGACATTCGGATCCGGGAGATCCGGCAGGCGAGGGAGCGTCATTCGCATTTGCCGGCGGAGTTTTTGATCGAGGATGCGTCTCAGCTTTCGCGGAACAAGGCGCTTGGGGAGGATTTTGGGGTGGTGTTTTTGAGGCACCAGAATTTTTGGCATGGGCAGGAGTTGTGGAAGAAGATCTTTGATCAGGGGATCGCGAAGCTGCGGCCGGATGGGAAGTTGGTGATCACGAGTTACTTTGATGTGGAGCATCGGCTGGCGTTGGAGGCGTTGCAGAAGATGGGGTTAGAGGTGGTGAGCAACCGGCGGAATCGGGCGTCGAGGGCTTTGAGTGATGCGCCGGGGAAGTCGGTGGATCGATGGGTGGCGGTGTTGCGGCGGAGGGAGTGAGAGGGGCAATGAAGGAGAAAGATGCGGGTGCTTGCCCTGAGGGAATGAGGGGGTATGATGAGGTTCCCGATGGATCGGGAGAAGTGCAATGGCCGCTGGAAGTCACGGGAACTGGATTGAGCGTCTGACGTCTCTGAGCAAGCAGGTGCTTGAGGGGGGGCGGGCGTTGCTGGTGGACGGGTCACTGGATCCGCTGCCGATACGAGGGACGCTGCGAGGGTATGGGCGGCGGTCGTTTTTTTCGGATCTGCGGGCGGGGACGAGTGTGATGCTTTTGGCGGTGCCTCAGGGGATGGCGTATGCAGTGATCGCGGGGTTGCCGTTGCATTATGGGATCACGTGTTCGGCAGTGGCGGCGATGGTTGGGCCGCTGTTGGCGTCGTCACGGCACACGGTGTTTGGGCCGACGAACGCGACGGCGTTCATGGTGTTTTCGTATTTTGCTTCGTATCCAGCTCTGGAGCCGCTTTCATTGATGCCGTTGCTGGTGTTCATGACGGCGGCGTTGTTGATTTTTGGGGCCTATTTGCGGGTGGCGGATTTGGCGCAGTATATTAGTCGCACGGTGGTGGTGGCGTATGTGACGGGGGCGGCGCTGTTGATTGCAGCGAATCAATTGCCGGCGCTGTTGGGGATTTCGTTGGTGTCTGAGGAGGTTGAAGGTGGGCCGGTGACACTGCCGGGTTTGGTTTATCGGGTTTTGAGGGCTTTGCCTGAAACCAATATTCACAGTCTGCTATGTGGGTTGCTGGTGTTTGGGGTGTTTGGGATGGTGCGAAAGTGGCGGCCGCGGTGGCCGGCATTTGCGGTGACTTTGACCGGGGTGACGGTCTTGGTGGCGTTGCTGGCGCCTTTGGGGTTTCATCCGGCGACGTTTGCCGATCAGCACTTCGGGTGGCGGGATTTGCTGCCGCAGTTTCCGGATTTTGCTTCGGCATCGACACTGCCGAATGTGAGTCGATTGTTTGGGCTTGCACTGGCGATGGCGTTTCTGTGCACGCTGGAGAATTCGGTGATGGCGAAGACATTGGCCAGTCGGAGTGGACGGAGAGTGGATGCGAACCAGGACATGCTGAGTCTCGGCGCGGCGAATCTGGCCTGTGCGTATGCCAGTGGCATGCCAGCTTCGGCGTCGCTGACACGGTCGGCGTTGAATTTTGACAGTGGGGCGCGCACGGGCGTTTCGAGCATCGTGAGCGGTGTGCTTTGCCTTGTGGTGGCGCTGACAATGGGGGGGCTGGTGGCGCAGATTCCGAAGGCGGCGCTGGCGGCACTGGTGTCGTGCGTGGCGTTTTCTCTACTGAGTCGTCGGCAATTGATCGTAAGCCTGTATGCGACGCGATCGGATGCAATTGTGTTTTTGGCGACCTTTTTGGCGACGCTTTTCGTACCTTTGCACGTGGCGATTTTTACCGGGATTGGGATCTCGGTGATGCTCTACTTGCGGAAAGCGAGTCGGCCGCAGTTGGTGGAGTATGCGTTCAATGAGGAGGGGCAATTGGCTGAGGCGGAGATGGGACGGCGGCAGAATCCGTCGATCTCGATTGTCCATGTGGAGGGGGATTTGTTTTTTGGGGCGGCGGAGTTGTTTCGGACTCAGATTCAGCGGACCTGTGCGGATCCGAACCTGAGGTTGATCATTTTGAGGCTCAAAAATGCCCGACACTTGGATGCGACGAGTGTGATGGCGTTGGAAGAACTGATCCAGGTGCTGAGGGCGGACGGGCGTGATTTGATTGTCAGTGGTGCGATGAAGGATGTTTATCGAGTCTTAAGGGACTCGGGGTTGGTGGAGGTGATAGGGAAGGCCAACCTCTTTTTAGGAAGTCCATCGAATCCGAATTTGTCGACTCGGAATGCCTTGAAGAGGGCGCAGGCGATTCTGGGGCGGAAGGATGCGGATGTGCGGATTTACTTTGATCCTGGGCAAGGTAGTCGGGCAAAGGGGATTGATTAGCCAGGTTTAATATAAATACCATATTTTATAGATTGCGAAGGTTGAGGTTTCCGTTATAATTCTGGAACCCAAACAAACGACCTTCCCGATCCGATGAGTTTTCAGTTTAGTCGCCAGCATCTTGCTGCCACGGCCCTGGTTGAGTCCGGCTTTTCACGCTGGACGCGCCGGATGACACGTGGGGAGACGGCTGTTTTGACGTTTCATGGGTTGCGCCGGGACGGGGTAGAGCCGGGAATCCTAGACTGCAGTTTGCATGAGACGGTGAGCACGTTTCGAGGGATTTGCGCTCATTTGGCGAGGCACTATGAAGTGGTGACCCTGGAGCGTGCGGTGGGGGAGGTGGGACAATGCCAGGGAACCGACCGGCCCAGGGTGGCGCTGACGTTCGATGATGGCTATCAATCGAATTTGAGGTTGGCGTTGCCTGTTTTGAGGGAGTTCGGGTTGCCAGCGACGGTGTTCGTCAGCACTGCCTTTGTTGGTAGAGAACTGCTGTGGTTTCAGAAGCTGGATCTGGCATTAGAGCGCGCCCCAGGTGAGCGCTTAACGGTGGCGATTGGTGATGCCTTTTATGATTGGCCATTGAACGATGAGAGCCAGAGGAGGAGGGCGCTAACTGAGTTGTTGGCTGCGCTGAAAAAACTGACCTGGGTGGAGTTGAATCGGCAAGTGGAGAAGATTTTGGGGCTTTTGGCGGTGGATATTTCGACACATTGGCCGGAGGCATTGAGACCGCTGACGGAGGGGGAACTGCGAGAACTGGCGGCGAGTGATTTGGTGGAGATTGGCGGGCATACTCATCGGCATCCGGTTTTGGGTCGATGTGAAGATGAAATGGTGCGTGATGAGATTCTGGGTGGGGCGGAGAGATTGAACCAAATGATTGGGCGTCAAGCGAGGTGGTTCGCGTATCCAAACGGTGGTCCTGGTGACTTTGTTGGGCGTAAGAGCGCTGTGTGGCTGGAGGAAGCGGGATTTGAGGGGGCATTTAGCATGATCAACGGTCGAGTGAGGCCTGGAGTGAGTCGTTGGTCGTTGCCACGTTATGGGGCCCCGCGCTCGGCGCGAGAGGCAGAGGCGACTGTGTCGGGAGCTTTCGAGGTCGTGAAGGAATGGCGTCAACACTTCAAACGTCGTGCCGCCTTGTGATCACTGATTTGCCCATGAAAACTGATTCCGTCTCTCATTCGCGCCATGAACTGGCGTTGACGGATCGTGTTGGAATGACTTGGGCAGGGGATGATGCAGAGGTGTCGATGGCGTTCGAGGAGTCGAGTGGTGTGAGGCCGACGATCTTGCATTTTATCTACGGAGTGGGTGGCGGCGGGGCCGAAGCGATGATGCGGTCGTTGTTGCGTGGTTTGGACTGCAGGCGTTGGAGAGTGGTGTTAGTGGCGATGCAGGCGAAAGCATGGCCTGAGGAGAGTGAGGAATTGCGACGCACGGTGGATGCATTTCATGTGCTGGAAGAGACCTCGTTGTTGTCGAAGTCTGCCTTGGGCAAGTTAAGGGACTTGATGCGAATTGAGAATCCGGATGTGGTGCAAACCTGGATGCATCATGCGGATTTTACGGGTGGATTGGTTGCTCGCATGGCGGGGATCAAGAGAGTGGTCTGGGGGATTCACTGCCGTGAGATTACGAGAGCACCAGGGGAGTCGAAGATCAAAGCGTGGTTGTTCGCGCAGATGATGCCACTGATGTCCTATTGGTTACCGAGTTGCGTTGTGAGCTGCTCACAGGTGGCCTTGGAGGATCATTTGAAAATTGGGTATGCTAAGGAAAAGCTAACATGGATACCGAATGGAGTCGATACTCAGCGGTTCAAGCCAGAGCAGTCGGTGCGGAAGAAAATGCGTGAGCAAATGGGTCTCAACGAAGATGTCTTTTTGATTGGATTTGTTGGTAGATTTCACGAGATGAAGCATTTGCCTTTGCTATTGCGGGCATTTGGATTGTTGAGTGCGAGACAGTCCGGGGTTTGTCTGATTCTATGTGGTGTTAAGCGGGAGGACTTAGACGAGGAATGCGAGATGGTGGTGCAGAGTTTGCCAAAAGCGGCGAGGATCCTTTGGTTGCCGTTTCAGAGTAATCCTGAGCGATTTTACCCGGGGTTGGATGTTTTCACATTGTCTTCGCGAACGGAAGCTTGTCCGATGACCATCTTGGAGGCGATGGCTTGTGGAGTGACTTGTGTAACGACCGATGTGGGTGACTGCGGTCGGTTGATCGGAGAAACCGGAACTGTGGTGCCTGCGGGAGATGAGGAGGCTCTTGCATTTGCTTGGGGCGAACTGTTTGGGATGAGCAGGCAGGAGCGACAAGAGATGGGGGTGGCGTGTCGGGCGAGGGTGGTTGAGATGTTTTCTTTGGAGCGAGCAGCTGATCGCTATTCGGCCCTGTATGAAGATTTGATTCAAAGGGGGGCGACGAAATGAGGGTAAACTCCGTTGCCGTCTGTCTTTGGATTGCTTCATGCGCTTTGGCGTGGGGAGCCAATGACGTGGGTGCTTGGGCGGTGGATAGCATGACGAGGGTGTTTCGTGACCAACCTGTCAGACCACAGGTGGAGCCCGTTTTGAGTGCAGCAAGGGGAGAGTGGGAGTCCTTTCAATTGGTGTTGACGGGATCGCCAGCGATTCTGCGGGGTGCAAGAGTCAGTGGGGCAACTCTGCAAGGGCCGGATGGGGCAACGGTTCCAGCGCCGGTTGTATTGCGCGAGCAGTATACTCGAGTGAAAGTGTCGTCGCCTCAGTCTTCGCTACCAGCGGGCGACTATCCGGATGCTTTGGTGCCACAGACTTTTGCGGAGCAGGAGATGCCAAATCTTGAGATGTTGAATCAGCCTTATTGGGTGGACGTTTTTGTGCCCTATGCGACGCCAGCTGGGGAGTACCAGGGGCGGTTGAACATTCAGTTGGCGCAAGGTGGCCGAAATGAGATGCCATTTAAGCTGGTCGTCTGGGACTTCGATTTGCCGGTGGTTCCCAAGATGAAGTCGTCATTCTGGCTGACATGGAGACGGATCGCTGAAGTGCACGGCTTTAATCGGGATGCGAGTGAGCCAAGTACCAAATTGGAGGCCATCATTGATGACTATGAGTCGTTGCTGGCGGAGCATCGGTTGAGCATCGATCAGGTTAGAGCAAGCTATCCGGATGCGAACTCAGGTCGTTTGGATGTAAGACGAGTTGAGAGTGCCTTGCGGAAGCATTTGTTGCATCGGCATGCTGCATCGGTGGGAATTCCGATTTTCCCGAATTGGCCATTTGAAGATCCGCTTGGGAGAGATCGGAAAGAAGCGCAGAGTTATCTGGCAGAGTGGATGAAGATACTGAATCGAATCCGCTGTGGAGATCGTGGGTATGTTGCTTTGGGCGACTTGGATGAGCCAAATGACGCTGAGGCCTACGAGCGTGTCAGGCAGTGGGGCAGTTTCATCAACGAAGCAGAGAAGAGGCATGGGGTGCGTTTGCCTCTGATGATTACCGAACAACCTACGCCGGACAAGGCGGAATGGGGGTCACTAGATGAAGCAACAGATATTTGGGTGCCACATTTCAGTTCTGTTTATGAGGATTTGGAGCATCCGCAAGGTAAGCGGAACATTGCGAAACGTTTGTCGGCTGGTGAAGAGATTTGGACGTATGCGGCGCTTGTGCAACTGAGCGAAAAGTGGAAAGAGAGGCATGGCTTTCCGAAGGTCGTGAGCGAAGGGCATCCGCCGGTTTGGATGATTGACTATCCTCCGATTAATCATCGGATACTGCCTTGGATCATGAAGCCCCACGGCATCACAGGGCTCGCTTACTGGGACCTGCTGTATTACCCCGAGGATGTTGATCCGTGGACGGATGCTGGAACCTTTCGCAGCGGGGACGAGACTTACAATGGGGATGGATTTTACATCTACCCGGCGACACGACGGAAGCATGGGGTGGACGGGCCCATTGCTTCGATGCGCTTGAAGTGGCTGAGGGACGCGACAGACGACTTTGATTATTTGACGATGGCGGTGGAGGCGGGAGATGAGGCGCAGGCGTTTGCGTTGACTCAGACCTTCGCACGGGGATTTGGTGACTGGAAAGACGATGTACCTGCGCTGCTAGCAGCGAGGCATCAACTTGGCTTACTCTTGGACGGCAAGTTGCCAAGAGGTTCTGAATTACTGCAATCTGCCGAGTCGCCATGAACACAGCTTCAACCAACACGATAGAATCAGGCAGTGCGGGGCTAGTTGCGACCGTTGCACGGGCCGGGAGCTTGCTGTCGAGAATCTTAACAGACCAACAGGAGGTAAAGCCGGCCGTTAGGGCTGCGTCGAATGCAGAATTACGATTGGAGGTGCTGCGTGATCGTGAAGGAATGGAACGGTTGGCTTCTTATTGGGATGACTTGCTGAACGAAAGTGCCGTTCGGACACCCTTCATGAGTTGGGATTGGGCAGAGATCTGGTGGAAACATTTTGAGTCGGAGTACAGAGCCGTTTTTGGAGTGGCCTGGGGTGAAGATGGACGGTTGGTGGCCCTGGTGCCGTTCATTGTTGGGCCTGGGCAAACATCGACTCGAAAGCACTTGCGGGAACTGGCTTATTTCGGCGGATTGGGCGAGGTGGTTGCAGAGGGATTAGATTGCATGGCATTGCCGGGTCACGAGGCCTTATTGGGTCGTTTGATAGGCCTGGTTTTTGAATCCATTCGAGGGGAATGGGATTCGGCGTATTTTGGTTTTGCGGACGAGTCGTCACCCTATTTTCAAACGTTGCACCAGGCGTTGCAAAAATATGGGACGGGTGATGAACTCACGAATCGACAAGCGAGTCCGATCATTCATTTGGGCGACAAAGCTTGGGATTCGTATCTGATGGAGCGAAGCGGGAACTTCAGGAAGAAGTTTCGTCGAATTTCAGCGGCTGCGACGGCGGAATTTCAGATGAGTTTTCGGGAGCCTGTAGGCGAGGAGGATGTGGGTCATTTTGTCGAAGAATTGCTCGCACTACATGGAGGTCGATGGACTGAAGAACAGAGTCTGTTTTTGAGGCCTCGAGCGAGATCCTTCCATCATGAATTGGCGAAACGCTGGATTAATGAGCGACGAGTTGTGTTGTTGGTGATGGACTTCCTAGGGGAGCCAGTGGCGGCCAATTATGCTTTTGCGGATGGGGGCAAGATGTGGGATTACCAAGGGGGGTGGAAGTTAGAGCATATCGAGCTATCTCCGGCCAAGCTCTTGAATGCAGAAAACATCCGCCGAGCGATGGCCCACGGAATCAAGGAGATAGACATGCTGCCGGGCGACCTGGAGTATAAGAGCAAGTGGACTGGTGTGAGTCGGGAAGTAGTAGATTTGGTGGCCATCAATCCACAGAGCGTACGAGCACGCGTTTTTCAATCCATCCGGACGGTGAAGCGCGTCATTGAGAAAGTCTTTCCCGGGGGAACAACAGAATCATGAAGGTCATTGTCTTAACCGCAGACGCGAATACGCTCATTTACCATCGTGGTGATCTCATTCGGGAGATGGCCGAGTCGGGGTGTGAAGTCGTGACCTCGGCGGCGGAAGACTATCCGCACGTTCGTCAATTCATGAGTGAACTTGGAGGCCGGCATGAGGCGATTCGCATGGTGCGTTCCCGAGTGAACTTGATTCGAGATCGGGAAACGTGGTTGGACATGTTTCGGTTGTTTCGCCGGGAGAGGCCTGAGGCCCTGTTTGCCTACACGATTAAGTCGGTGCTCTATGGATGCCCGATTGCTAGGCTTGCGGGAGTTCCCAAGGTATATGCTCTGTTGCCGGGATTGGGTTTCACCTTCGTGAAGCAGACAACGTTGAAGGGGAAGTTGCTCCAAGGGATCTCGAAGTTACTGCATCGGTTTGCGTTGAAGCGGGCGGATGTGATCTTCATGCAAAACGAGGACGACAGGCGGCTATTCAATGAATTGAAATTGTTGCCTGCCGGGGTGCCGGTGCATGTGACTGCCGGATCGGGCGTAAACATTGAAGAGTTCCCTCATGTGCCACTGGCTAAGGACGTTTCGGTGGAGAGAGTAGGGGCGTTGCGATTTGTTTTGGTGAGTCGATTGCTTCTAAGCAAGGGCGTAGCGGTGTTTGCTGAGGCCGCCCGGCAGGTGAAGAAGGAATTTCCAGAGGCCGAGTTTCATTTGGTGGGACCGTTTGACCCCAATCCTAACCGCGTGGAGGAATCCACTGTGGATGGATGGGTGAAGGAGAGATTGATAACGCATCATGGGATGGTGCGTGATGTCGCCGGAATTCTGAAGGACATGCATGTCTTTGTGCTTCCGACTTGGTATCGGGAAGGGGTGCCGCACGCGACTTTGGAAGCTTTATCGATGGGTCGGGTTGTCATCACGACAAACTCGGTGGGGGCGAAGGAGTGCGTGCGGCTGACTGGGCAGGGCGAGGCACAGCGCGAGGCTGATGAAGCTTTAATGGAGGGTGAAAACGGCTTTTTGACACGTACTCAGGACGTCGATGCTGTAGCCGAGGCAATGAGGCGATGTTTGAGAGATCGAAAGGCATTGATCACCATGGGTGCGGCAAGTCGGGGACTCGCGGAAGAAGTCTTCGATGTAAGGATCGTCAATGACATCATTTTACGGGCGATGGAACTGCGAGGGACTGTTCCTGAGCGAGTCAAGCCGGCGTTGCGTGCTCAAACTTTAACCACTCCTCTGCCTCATGGCTCCTGAAACCGTACCCTATAGCACTATGAACCGTGAAACCTTAAGTCCTCGATCCGGAGCCTCGTCTGCGACGGGGTCATTGGTCGTAGCGGGAGGGAAAGAACAATCGCTGGCAGTCTATCAGTCGACTCCCTCAATGCTGCCGCCTCCGCAACCTGTGCTGGTTGTCCCTAGCACGGTTCCCGCCAATCAAGAAAGCGTGATTAGTCTTGCCGATTTGGTGGGCTACATGCGCCAAAACTGGAAACGTGGTATTCTGTACGGTTTGCCATTGGCAGTGCTGGCCTTTGTTGCTCTGGGAACTGGGCCGAAGGTCTTTCAGGCGGAAGCTCAACTGCTGCTTCGTATTCAGGATTCAAACGTGTTTAACTTTGAGCAGTTGGGGCGTACGTCGTCAGTTGGCGAACTGAGCGCGCCATTGTTGGTGAACAACCATTTGATGGAACTGAAGTCACGTAGTTTTTTAGAGTATCTTCACGACAACACTCCGACTGCGACAAGGGACGAGTACATTGAACCAGACCTCTCTCGAAAGTCATTTCAGACGATCGTGATGGATTGGGCAGGGTTATCGAAACCGAAGCCCGCACCAAATTTGCGCGAGGTCTTCATCAAGAAGTTGGCAGCAGTGACTCGCGTGGAACCATTGAAAGAGTCTTTCATCCTGAGGGTGCAAGTAAGGGGAGAAGAACCGCAGGTTTGTGCGGATATGGCAAATCGGTATGTGAATCAGTACATCGCTTATGTGGGTAAGCAGGAACGAAGCGGAACCATGGCAGCTTCGGAATTCCTGGGGCAGAAGGCGGTGGAATTGCGAAAGAATCTTCAGGAGAGCGAGGCGAAGCTCGCAGCGTATCGGCAACAGGCGAGCGTGATGCGAAAGACGGAAGGTGTTAAAGACACGACAGGCGAGAAACTCACAGCCTTGAACACGGCGCTGGCAGAGACTGAGGTGAAGTTGACTCGTGCACGTTACGAATTGGAAGCGATTGAAGCTGCTGGTTCAAGTGTGGTTCAATTGTTGACAGTGCAGCCGGTGGCGCAGAATCCTCAAGTTTCGCAGAAGCGGATCGAGATCAGTGCTTTAGAGGCGCAATTGACGCCATTGTTGGAGTTTTGTGGACCCAAACACCCACGGGTGGTGGGATTGAGTAACGAACTGAGGGGACGGAAAGGAGAACTGAGCACTTTGATTGCATCTGTGGTGACTATGGCGCGCCAGGAGGTGAGCACATTGAGTGCGCAGTTAGAGGATTTCAAACGGCAGGTCAGCGGAACCCGTGGTGACGTGATTGCGATGGGCGATAAAGAAATTCAAGAAAAGATGCTCATTGATCAGGTGGAGTTGGATCGGCAGATGTACCAGAATATCTCGATGCGAATGAATCAGGCTGATCTGACGGGTCAGTTCACTGACAATGGTATTCTGCGAATCGCGGATGTGGCGACACCACCGGATAAGGCACTCAAGCCTAACAAGACCTTAGCCGCGTTGGCGTCGATGATGGTCTTTGGACTGGTGTTTGTGGGTGTGCCATTGGGTTGGGGGCTGGCAGATGACCACATCATCAAGCTATTGAGGGCTCCGGAGGTAAAGGCTGAAGAGGCTGGTGTGGCGAACGAAGTGCAGCCTGTTCAACCAGCATCATCGACCGCTAATGCGGAACTGCCTGCCCCACCTCCCCCTATGGCACTGGGATCAGGCAATCGGACGACGGTGCTGGCGGAGTTTCCGACCTTGGCGGTTGAAGGTCCTGCTCAAATTCTTGCAGAGTGTTTGCGATCGGAACCGCGCGGAGCGGCGACCTCTTTGCGGCAATTGACTGGGGTGCTTGAGAAGCAGGCGCTCTATCGCACAGGCCCCGGGGGGGTGGTTCTTGTTTCCAGTTCCGAGTCAGGGGAAGGTAAGAGTCTGGCGGCGGCGGCATTAGCAGCCACTTTCGTTCATCATGGGCGAAAGGTGCTGGTGATTGATTGTCATGCTGGCGCACCGGGGATACATCACTTTTTCCCGCAGTCGGAGCGCCACAGTTCGTTTGCAAGCCGATTGGATGATATTCGCTATGGGAACTCCGGTTTGTTTGTGTTGCCTGCGCATGATATTCCGGCCTATGAGACAAACGAACTTTTGGATGGGTATCGTGCCTGGATAGATCGTGCGAGGTTGGGAGTTGATTGGATTATCTTGGACGGTCCGCCGGTGCTGAAGAATTTTGCCGATGTGGCACCTCTTGCTCCGCTTGCGACGGATGTGATCATGATTCATGATCGAGCGCGGGCGACTCCAGCGAAACTGCGGGCGGCCATGACGCTTCTTCAGCCGATGATGTCTTCAACCGCAATGCGTGGCTTGGTGATCAATCGGGCTGAGTGAATGGGTAAATCATTCGCTCTTCCAGTTGAGGTGAACATGGAGGAATTCCGCGAGGGCGTCCGCCAGTCGTTTCGCAAACTGTTTCCGGTTCGATGCGGTGTCGCGAACCCCTTCCCAGGGGCATTCGAGTTGAATGGCACTGACTTTACCGCCATTTTTCGAACCGTGAGTGGCGATGATGTAAGCCCCACTGTAGTACGAGGCTCCAGCGGTTGGTTCGGGGCGGACGGCACTTGGCAGGCTGCGCTGACCGCAAATCTCTAGGAGTGAGCCCAGACTTGATGGGCCGCGGATCAGTTCAGCGAGAGGTTTGCCAGTGCGATGAACTAGTTCTTTGATGGAAGATTTGGCTAGGAGGGTGGGATTTGATGAGATTTCAGCATCGGAGTTTTGAAGGTCTGTGGCATTGAGAAGCATGCCGACCTCCACATTGGGTTCTTCGTGTCGATGTCCGTGCAAATCAATCAACAGGCCCGATCCGTGGGTTTTGGTGACTTTTAGGGTTGTGGCTGAGCAAGCAGCATGGAAGTCGCGCCAGGCGCTTTGAGCTCCGGGGTCGTCTTGAGCAGCTTCGGAAATGTCGCGATTGGGGTCCAATTTTGACCGATGGAGATTGCTAATGATGAAGTGAGCTGAGGCACCCAAACGCATTTTTATAGCGAGATCGATTTCTGCGGCGAGCGTTTTCGTTTCGGCATCGGTGGCCAAGCTTCCGTAGCGCCGATTCATCAGTCCGGCAGGCTTTAAAGAGCCGCCATGAGGGACGGTGAATATGAGTGGCAGGGATCCATCTTTGATTTCTAGAAATGGAGCAGGGTTGGTTTGAGCCTGGCCGGTTCGAATTGCGGCAAATAGACTGGCGTTGGCTAAGATGAGGAAGGCTAGGGACCTTAGGTGCATTGCAGTCAATCGGATTTGATGAAGGTGCTGTGGCGAGAGGAGACTGAGGGTCGGCCTGGATTGACTGGGTTCAGTTGGCTATTTTGCGCAATTGTTCCACTTGTTCGGTTGAAAGGGGCATGGGACGTGCGCTGAGAACAATGCTGGCCATTTCTTTCATTTCTTTGCTATAGGGTTCGCCGTCGGAGGCGGCTTTTTCAAGAATGGGCAGGGTATCTGACAAGGGTGGGGTCAGGGTAAAGACGCGAATGATTGCGCGCCTAACAGCGGGGTCCTCAGGTGGATCAACCATTGCCCAGCGAAGCAGTGCTTTGTAGGAGGGTGTGCGAAGACTAGCGATGGAGCTACTGCCTTTTAGAATAGGCTCTGCCTCTTTGATTGTTCCTGTATGGAGGGTGCGTTGGAGTCGTTGGAGAGCAGGGAACGCCTGCTGAATGCCGGCTATCTCCCGGAGCCTCCATGGCGCCAATTGGGAAGATTGCGGTGGCGATGGAGGCGGGGTGGAAGGGGAAGGTTTGACCGGATTTAATGAAGAGGTGACGGGTGCGGCGACTGCGTTTGATGAGGTGGTTTGCGAGAGCTGAGGCGGTGGTGTTTTGGATTGGAAACCAAAATTTGCGGAGGTTAAGGCGGCACCCAAAGCACCAACCAAGGCGACCATTGCGGCGATTGTGATCAGTTTGAAAGAGGAGGATTTCTTCTCGAGCTTTTCCGAGAGATGTAGGCTGGCTGGCTCGTTGCCGTTTGATCCGGCTTGCATTAAGCAGGTTTTTTCCATGAGGTCCCACCAAGATTCAGGAACTGCCTCACGGTAGAGTTGTTGAACGGCTTTTGGGGCGTTGGGAAGAAAGTTGGAGGCTGAGCGCAATGCGGTTCTAGCGTCTGGATCTTCCCAGTTCCAAGTCATTTCGGGATTTCGAAGTCGATTGTTCCAGAAAACGCGTTCTGTCGAACTGCTAGATTCTAACAGAAGTCCGACATGAGTCCATTTTTCGGCCTCATCGAGGGAATCCTTGAGTCCGTCGGGTAAAACCCAATCTGGGTGGGTTAGTAAGTGAGATTGGGCGAGTTGATTCAGTTTATTGGAGCGAAAGGGCCGAACGATACCGAGATACTGAGAGAGTTCACTGACTGCAAAAAGTGATTCAGCCGAAACCAGGACCGTTTGTTCATACCGGATGATTTCGTCGGCGAGTTTGGCCAGGCTGTGGACCTGAGCGTCTTTTGCCCAGACGAGAAGCACCATTCGAGTGATGGCACTGGCGCCTGCACGCATCTCTGCAAGAAGGTGCTGGACCCCTATTTTGTCAGTCGGCCAGGACTTGGACTCGATGAGCAAGTTGGCCAAGTGCGATGAATCGCCTAGGGTGAGGCTACCGTCTTCCGCCTTTTTAAGCCATGATTCCAGCTGCGAGTTTGGACCAAATTGGTCATCTGCTGGCTTTGAAATCATGCGATCCTCCGGTTCATCGACGCCCGGGGATGCGTCGGGAGTGGGTGGGGTCGTTGATGGCGGGCCATCGTTCGAAGGGAAACGGTGTCTGTTTTTGGCCTTAGCCATGGCCAGAGCGTAGTGGCACTTTGTGACGATGGCAAATTATCTCCCTTTTCCTGGTCGGTGGACTCAAGCGGAGTTGAGGGGCAGGAATGGGTTGGGCTAATGTAGGAGGAGGCAGATGTCGTGTGGAGGGGGTAAAATCCCATTGCTGGAGACAGTGGCTGGCTATACAATCCCTTCTCAGTTTCGGCTGAGGTTCTTGATTCGACCTTCGATCTCTCTATGCCAACCTACGATTATCAATGCCAGACATGTGGACATGCGTTTGAAGCGAAGCAGTCCATGAAGGACCCTCATTTGACCGACTGCCCTCAACCTGGATGCGCAGGGCCCGTCCGTCGCAAAATTGGTTTGGGTTCCGGTTTCATTTTCAAAGGTTCTGGTTTTTATATCACGGACTATCGCAGTGATGCCTACAAGGCTGCGGCGAAACAAGATTCGTCGTCAAGCAGTGGGGCTGGAACCGCGGCGGCAAGTTCCGGGGGCACAAGTAGTTCTTCGAGTGCGACGACTTAATCGGGACCGATTTTTTCGCGGTGAATGTTCTTCGCTACAGCTTTTTGCTTCTGCTTTTCAGTGCCCTTACAGGGGCGGCATGGGTGGCGCATCGCCCTGCGGAACGGTCTGCGTTGCAGGCTCAAGAAGGTGACCGCAAGCCAACACAAGGGGTGTTGGACCAACTTGCGCAAGCAGCAATCAAGCGGTCGGCCCCGTTTGAGATTAGCGAGTCGCGTCTGAATGAGCATTTGGCTGAAAGCGTCGCATCACGTCCAGCATGGGGAGTTGCGAAATCTTGGTGGTGCTTGGAAGCACCGGAAGTTGATCTTCGGGAGGGCGGTGCGGTGCTTCGATTGAGGTGGAGGCTGGCAGAAGCTCATGTGTGTGACCTGACGGTGAACTTGCGTTTGAAGCGCGAAGAGAGCGAGTTTCACTGCGAGATTGTGGATGGGGCCTATGGGCGGCTGAAAGTGCCCAGGGGGCTTCTGCATCCTGCGAAGGCCGTTTTGTCCCATTTGGCAGATGTGTTGAGGCCTGAGATAGACGCTTTGTTTGCCATGAATCAGATTCAAATTGTGGAGGATCAACTGCTGCTGGATCCGCGTTTCCTTGACTCCGCTGTGCAGGCTGCAACCACCAATCGTTGATCATGTATCGCTCCTGTCTCTTTTTGGCTTCTGTTCAAAGCTTGTGCCTGCTTGGCCTGGTAAACGGGCAGGTTGAGGATCTGCCATTGCCTCAGGAAAGACTATCCGGTGCGCCCTCCGTGCCGCCCTCATTCGCTCCATCGGCCGCACTTGATATGCCTGCACTGCCTGTGCCGGTAACGCCAGTTCCGAGTCTGGCGCCAACGAAGTCGTCAGCGGTTCCAAGTTCGACAAGTTCTTCTGGGCAATTCATTGTCTATGGACCTGATCTGCGTGTGCGGAGCGGAATTGCCGGGAAGTGCGAGGACATTAGCTTGGAGTTGGGGCGCTTGTTGCGCACCCCGGATACGTGGGTGCGAACGTTGGTGGTGCAGATCAAAGCTTTGACCCCAGCGGATCCATCGGACCTGGGGATCACGACTCAGGTTAGCGCATTGACCCATGGAGGGTTTCATCTCCAAATGAATGTGCCCGAGCGCAGTGGATTGCGGCCTGCGGATTTCCGGAGGGAGTTGATTCGTTTGCTGCTTTCAGAGCGAATCCTTCGATCGCACAAACAGGTTCCCGACGAGAGGAGTTCCAACTTGGTGCCGCCGTGGGTTCACACTGGAGTGATCAAGGCACTGGATTATCGTTTGCGAGGGCGGCCGAGTGCTGAGTTTGCTGCTATCTTCAAGAGTGGCAAGGTTTATGGGATTGAGGAGATTCTGGATGCTGAGGCGACTGGATTGGATGGGCTGTCGCGCACGATTTATGAGACGTCCTGTTGCGCCCTTGTGTTGGCAGTATTGGACCAGCCAGACGGGCCGTTGCGGTTCAGTCGTTTTTTGGCTGCGTTGGCCCAAGAGGAGAAGCCGCAAAGAGAATTACTGAAGCAATGGTTTCCAGCCTTGGCCGAGTCTGATGCAAGCTTGAACAAGTGGTGGTCGCTGCAATTGGCGTCTTTGGCTGCGCCAAGCATGGCGGAGACCCTGGACCCCACTCAGACGGCGGAACTGCTTGATCGCGCGCTGACCTTCCTAGTGCCTTCTATTCCTGACAGCAAGCTACCGGAACCTCAGAAGATTTTGAGCTTAGCATCGCAACGTCCTGCAGCTTTGAAGGAGCCTGATGCTGTGATTGAAAACGATCAGGCTACATCGGTGGTGTCGGCCCCTTCGAGTTCGACAGCAAAGAAGACGGGAACAAGTAAGTCGGGCAAGCCTGCAACCAAGTCGGTTTCGAGTCGTCCGAAAGAATTGCCTGAGGCGCCGGAGGTTGCCGCAGAGTCCAATGAGGAAGAGAAGTCTAAGAAAGGTTTTTTGAGAAACTTCATTCCGTTCATGCAGAATGATTCAGACAAAAAGAACGAGGAGTTGGCTACCGAAGATGAAGCTGAGGGTATGGCCAAAACCGAGAACAAAAAGGAGTTCTCCAAAGAAGAAGCTTCTGCGACTAAAGATCGAGAAAAGGAGTTAAGAAGGGCCGAGGAAAAGGCAGCGAAGGAGAAGGCTGCTCAGGAGAAAGCGGATCGAGAGAAGGCCGAAAAGGAGAAGGAAGCTCAAGAGAAGCGTGAAAAGGAGAAGGCTCGAATTGAGGCGGCGGAGGCGAAAAAGGCTGCCAGCATGAAAGAGGACGAGTCGAAATCGGATGCCTCGTCAGACAAGTCGAAAGAGAAATCTGCTGAGCCATCCGACGAAGGTGGGCGCGGTAAGTCGTTAAACCCGCTGAAATGGTTCCGCGGTAGCAAAAGTCCGAAGGAGGAGCCTGAGGTGCCCGGTGAAAAGAAGGTTTCAGTCCGATTGTTTGATTCGGCGGCTCTCGATTTAGAGAATGAAGCACCGGTGAAAGTATCGAGGGGGTTTGTGAGCTTTGGTGAGCGAGGCCGGTACATTCAGGCGCCAGCGGTCCAGTCTCAGGAACCTGCAGGCGGTGGGGTGATTCCGTTCCCGGTGGAAGACTTTGCGGTTGTGATGGGGCATCCAGACAAGCAACGGCTACTCTCCCAAATGCGTCTGGCGCTGCAAGACATTGCTGTTCGGGGCCATGTGCTATTCAGGGACATCGCAAACGATTACATCAGCGTCATTAATGAGCTGTCAGTGGGAAAGACCAAAGGAGTGGATGAGAAACTGAAGGCACTACGCAAGCGTGCTGTCGAAAGCTACGTGAAAGCTTGTGCGGTGCAGGATCATTTGGATTGGTATGAGGCGACTCAGTCAACACGGTACAGCGGATTGTTTGAGGATTTCCTCACATTACCAGATCGGGTGCGTGAAGAGTTGCCACCGCGGAATGACCCGATATCGAAGTACTTGGACGAGGTAGAGGCGTTGTTGGGTCGGTAGTCTTCGTTAGCGTTTGTTTAAAAAGTCGACGCGCTCATGCGGCGGCGGGAATGGTTCCACGAGTTCGGTCTGGGTTTTTGCGCTATTCCACCCTGCGTGTTTGTATACTGAGCTTTGGCAGTAACGCTCGCTGCTTCAACACTCAGAATTCAGATTTTTGGGCAGATTCTAATTCAACTCGACCTTTTCGGGCATGCCTGCGATGAGACCGAACAGGGGCCCCATTCCCTTGAGGACTTCATGCCAAAGAGAATCGGGATGGCGGGTGGTGAGAACCTTTTTTTCGGGTGAGGTTGCAATCCAGGAGCGGCGTTCCATCTCCTTCTCCAACTGGCCTTCCCCCCAGCCGGAGTAACCCACAAACCCCCGCACTTCGCGGCCTAAGCTCATTTCGTGAAGGGCGTCGTCGACGGAGAGATGGGTTTGAATTCTCAACTGACGTTTGGCCCGGCTCCAGCGCAATGAAGCGAAGGCCATTTTGTCGGCGGAAACGGGCCCACCCATGAACACGGGAGCGCTACCCAAGGGACCGAGTTCGGCGTCGGGCATGAGATCGGCGACGCGTTGATTTAGCGGGCGATTCAAGATGTAGCCGAACGCGCCTTCGTCTGACGAATGGGCGGCCAGGAAGATGACAGAACGAGAGAAATTGGGGTCCTTTAAAGTGGGTGCTGCCAGCAACAGTTGCCCGGAGTATTCATGCGGGGTGGAGAGGTCGTGGGACATATGAGATGATTCGAATATTCACTGCATTGAGTGGAGCGCAAGTGTCCTGGATTGAGAGGGAGGCGTTTTTGGGAGTCAATTTTGCGTTGATTGAAGAGAGGCTGATTGAAATCGGACCAGGGCCAGGTGCCTTGGCCGGGAAGGCGTGGCGAATTGGGTGAATGGGGATGGATTGACGATTTTTAGGGGCTGAATGCCTCGCGTAGTTGCCCAGTGAGGTGAGAGGGCGTGACTGTTGGGGGTGCGGGAAGATGGTTGTGTCTAGTTGGGAAGGTCCGGGCTGAAATTCGCAAGGTTGCGATAGGGGTTTGACTTGATCGTTGTGTGACTTTTTCCATTCCGCGTGTACATTCCTTCGACAAACGAGAGATTGTCGACGTACGGACGACAATGAGAAGTGGCCAAGAACTCATCCTCGCCACTAAAGGCTATGCAAAAGACTCCAGTTTGATTAGTTGGTGGCATGTATTGTCGACGCTTGCGCTGCTGGTTGGTTGTCTTGGGGCGACGTTATTGATTGCGCCCATCTGGGCCAAATTGGTCTTCAGTGTCTTGGCTGGGCTTTTTCTGTTGAGGATGTTTGTGATCTACCATGATCAGCAGCATCATGCGATTCTTGCTCGGTCTCGATTGGCCGAGATCTTGATGAGGGCATTTGGAATCTATGCCTTGAGCGCGAGCAGTATCTGGAGGAGTTCGCATAATCATCACCACAACCACAACTCGAAGCTTCGAGGATCAAACATTGGGTCGTTTCCGATCATGACTTCCAACGGATTCATGAAGTCGACGCCGGCGGCCCAGCGAGAGTATTTGGGCATTCGTCATCCCCTCACGATTTTGTTCGGCTATTTCACGATGTTCCTTTTTGCAATGTGCGTGCAGCCGTTTCTGAAGGACCCAAAGCGTCATTTTGATTGCCTGGTTGCGTTGGTGCTGCATGTGGCAATTGGGGTAGCGCTTTTTTTGCATGGGGGGTGGCAGGCCGTGCTGTTGACGCAAACGCTCCCGCATTTCATCACTTATGCGATTGGATCCTACCTGTTTTATGCTCAGCACAATTTCCCCGGAGTGTTGTTTTATGAGAAGGGTGGATGGACGTATGAGAAGGCTGCGCTGGAGTCCTCCAGTTACATGAGAACTGGGTTCATGATGCGTTACTTCACGGCCAATATTGGTTTCCATCATGTTCATCATCTTAACGCCAAGATTCCGTTTTATCGATTGCCGGAGGTGATGCGAGATTTTCCTGAATTGGGAACGGCGGTGACAACCTCCCTTAGTCCGATGAACATCGTGCGTTGCTTGCGCCTGAAGGTCTGGGATGTGGATGCTCAGCGGATGGTGAGTTTACGAGAGATGAGGCGGCTACAGAACGACAGGTTGGCGGCAGAAGCCGCGATTTTCCCGGAAGGCAGTTTGGTCTCCTCTCACTAGCGGGTAGTACAATTTAGCTCATTTTATTATGCCAACCACTGTTGCCGAAATTGCTTTGCTTATTGGAGGCGAAGTGATTGGAGACTCGTCTATCTTACTCACTGGATTTGCTTCCGCTGCTAATGCTCAGACGGGGGAGTTGACGTTTGCTGAGAAGGCGAGCTATTTTGCCGATGCAGAGGAGAGTGGCGCGTCTGCCGTGCTGGTGCCAGTGGGTTTAGAATCGGCGAAAAAGACGTTGATTCGGGTGGCTGATGCGAGAGTGGCGATGGCGAAACTGCTGCCGCACTTTTTTCCGGAGGAGCGTTTTGTTTCGGGGATCCATCAGAGCGCCAGCATTGCACCTAGCGCTCAGATTGATCCTTCGGCTTATGTGGGGCCGCACTGCATCGTGAGTGAAGGGGTGAAGATCGGGGCGAGGTGTGTGCTGATGGGTGGCAATTATTTGGGGACAGGGACTACGTTGGGTGAAGATGTGCGATTGTTTCCTCAGGTGACGCTTTATCATCAGACGATCATTGGGAATCGGGTGAGGATTCATGCGGGAACGACAATCGGGGCGGACGGTTATGGGTACGTGTTTGATCAGGGGCGTCACCGAAAGGTTCTTCAGGTTGGAAACGTGGTGATTCATGATGATGTCGAGATCGGGGCGAATGCGGCTATTGACCGGGGGGCGCTTGGGTCGACGATCATTGGAGCCGGGACGAAAGTCGATAACCTGGTGCACGTGGCGCACAACGTGGAGATGGGGCGGCACTGTTTGATCATGGGGCAGGTGGGTTTTGCGGGTAGCACACATCTGGGGGACTATACGGTGATTGCTTCGCAATCGGGAATCGCAGGGCATTTGAAGTTGGGTCGTCAGTCAACGGTAGGGGCGAAGTCCGGAGTGATGCGGGATGTTCCAGACGGGGGGACGGTTCTTGGGATTCCGGCGGCACCGGATAAGCACACGAAGCGTCAGTGGATTGCGCTTCAGCAATTGCCGGAGATGATACGAAAGGTGCGTGATCTTGAGAAGCAGTTGAAGGCACTTCAGAATCTGGAAGCGGTCGAGCCATAGAATTGTCGGCGGACTTTACCTGGGGCTGGCTTTTTCGGTGACGCGGAATGTTCAGAGATCGTCACGGGTTCGGCGTTGCCAAAGGGCAGAGTTTCCTGCAAAGATGGGATCATGAACGATCTGACCCGTCAGGTGACGCCCGGCAAATCTCTTCCTGCTGATGTCCTTCGCGCTGCTGCTGCCGCGTTGGTGGACCCGGCGGTGAAGGCAACAGAGAAGGCTGAGTTTTTGCGGGCGCTGGCTCGGAGAGGGGAGACGCCGGAGGAGATCGCAGGATTTGTGACGGAGTTTTTAGCTCTTGCAGTGGACCCGAAAGTCAACCGAGACCGAGTCCCGGGGCCGATGTTGGATGTGGTGGGGACGGGCGGCGACAAGCTGAATCTCTTTAATGTTTCGACAACGGCGATGTTTATTCTTGCCGGTGGGGGTGTGTGTGTCACGAAGCATGGCAATCGAGGGGTGACGTCCAAAAGTGGTGGTGCGGATGTGCTGGAGTCGATGGGGGTGAGGATTGATTTGCCGCCTGAGAAGGTGGCGCGTGGAGTTGAGTCGATGGGAATTGGTTTCTTTTTTGCGCCGGTGTATCATCCGGCGTTTAAGGCGGTGGTGGACGCTCGGAAGTTGTTGGCGGCAGAGGGGCAGCGGTCGATGTTCAACCTGTTGGGGCCATTGCTGAATCCGATTCGGCCGGATCACCAGTTGATTGGAGTGTTCGACGAGGCTTGGACCGATGTGTTCGCGGATATTCTATGTCGATTGGGGCGCAAAGCGGCATGGGTGGTGCATGGTAGCGCCCCGGGAGGGAAGGGGATGGATGAGTTGTCGACTTTGGGGATGAACACTGTTTGCGAACTGCGTGGCGGTCAGATCACCAAATCCAAGCTGAATCCGGCTGACTATGGGTTTGCGAAGGCGAAGCTGGCGGCTCTTGAGGGCGGGGATGCGTTGATGAATGCGGCTATTTTGGAGGGGATTTTGGAGGGGCATGTGGTCGGGCCCAAAAGGGACTTGGCGGTATTGAACGCGGCAGCTGGCTTTGTCATCACGGGGCTCGCGACGGATCTAGCGGAGGGCAAATTGCGAGCGGAGGAGTCCATCGACCGTGGGGCGGCGCATGCGAAACTGCGGGCGCTTCAAGATCTGTGCTGAGGGAATATTTGAGATCGTTGTGTCTCCCATCTTGCGGAAAGGCAAATCCCCTCCACCTTCCGGGTTCCTTTCTCCACTTTCAACACTATGGAAAACGTTATCATCATCGGCACTGGTTGTGCGGGCTACACGGCGGCAGTTTACGCTGCGCGCGCGAACCTGAACCCTCTGATTTTGTCAGGCAACATGCCCGGGGGGCAACTCACGACCACGACGGAAGTGGAGAATTTCCCTGGTTTTCCGGAAGGCATCATGGGGCCTGAGTTGATGATGCGAATGCAACAACAGGCTGAGCGGTTCGGAACGCGCATTGAGTTTGCACTGGTAACGGGGGTGGAGAAGGCTGCAGACGGGCATTTCGACATCAAGCTCGAGGATGGAACGACAAAGCAGGCGCGCACGGTGATCGTTGCGACAGGAGCATCCCCTCGGCACCTGGGTTTGCCGAACGAGAAGAGTCTGATTGGTCATGGCTTAACGAGCTGCGCCACTTGTGACGGGGCGTTTTATCGCAATGTGCCGGTGGCGGTCATTGGTGGTGGGGACAGTGCGTGTGAGGAAGCCTCGTTTTTGACCAAATTTGCTTCGAAGGTCTATTTGATTCATCGCCGTGACTCGCTGCGGGCGTCGAAGATCATGGCGGAACGAGCTTTGGCGAATCCGAAGATTGAGCCGGTTTGGAACTCGACGGTGAGCGAATACTTGACGGATGAAAAGGGGGAGATGCGGGCAGTGACTTTGGAGAACTTGGTCAATGGTGAGAAATCGGAGTTGGAGATCAAGTGTGTGTTTGTGGCGATCGGACACGTGCCCAATGGGGCGTTTCTTGGGGACTTGGTGGATACCGATGAGAATGGCTACATTCTGCAAACCAAAGGGACAGCGACGAAGACGGTAGGGCTGTTTGCGGCTGGAGATGTGGCCGATCATGTTTATCGGCAGGCGATCACGGCGGCGGGCCAGGGGTGTGCCGCGGCGCTGGAGGCGGAGCGATATTTGGCTGATATTGGGGTGCATTAGATCCGACCACTGCGACTGGAAGCGTCGGTTGGCCTAGACCTGGAGAGATTTAGAAGGAGGTTCTACAGCGTTTTCAAAGCGACTCGAATCAGGCTGGAAATGGAGGCTGAGGAGAAGTGCCGTTGTCGCGAAGATGCAATGGGTGCCTTACCAGCTCACTCGTAGGCCCACCAAGGCCGTCTGTCTTTCATAGTTCTCGCGACCGAGATCGGCTTGATAGGCGATGAAGGCGGCGTAACGCCTCCAAGCGATGTTCAGCGCGGCAGTGATCAGGATGCTATCGCGTCCGATTTTTGGGCCGTAGACCGTGAAGGGGGTGCCGGGGGCATTGGAGAAGCGTGCTTCGAAAGGGAGTTGGTCATCGAGGAACTCATGCTGCCATTGCGCGCTGAATGAGGGTGTGACGCTGGCGATACCCCATTGGGAAGTGTGGGCGATGCGGGGGCCGATGCGGACTCTGAGAGAACTGGCGTGCTGGGTGTCGATGTTTAGGGGAACGAGTGAGCCTATTTCATTGTAGCCCTCGATGCCGACGACGGTGTAGAGCCAGGAAATCATGGGGGTGACGGTCCAGCCTTCCCGGATTATGTCATATCCCATGCCGAGGTAGGCATCGAATTGGGCGCCGTTGGTGCTGCCGCGGGCGGTGCCGAGGAAAGCGCTGCGTTCGATATCGTAGCTGTTGTATCCGCCGCCGATGAGTCCTTCGGTGTAGAAACTGCCCCGGTGGTAGAGGGAGTAAAGGGCTACTTTGGCGCCGTCGGAGTTCACCTTTCCGACAGGCATGAGTTCGCTGCGGGAATGGGAGTAGCTGAGGCTGATGCCGGTGACACAGTGGTCGTTCAATCGCCAGTCCACGCCGAGGCTGGTGCCGATGGTTCTGCCGTCGAAGGAGTTCGCTTCTCCAGCGGTGGTCGAGTCGCCCGAACCGGTGATAAAGAATCCCATGTGATGGTCGTCGGTGATCTGGACTTCATCAGGTAGGACGCTTTGGGGCACCTTTCCGTGACGACGACTCTTGCCGCTTCCATTTTTTCCGCTGCCACTCCAGGGGTTTTCGTGATTTTCTTGGATGGCGGGAATTTGAGGGGGAGTGGAGAATCGGCTGGCTCTTGAGCTGGCACGGAGGTCGGCAAAACGTTGTTGGAGGCTGAAAACCTGGGTGTCGAATTGAGCGAAACCCTGAGTGTAGATTGAGGTGAGTCCAGGCAGGGTGCTGACGTTGACCAGTTGGCCGGCGAGGATCAGGGTATTCTTTAGTTCCTGGATGGAGGGTTTGTCGCTGCTACCGTTGGTGTCGTTGGTGCCATTTGGGGTGGTGGTGGTGGGATCGTCGACGAGTTTTTTGCAGATGGCTTCGGCAATGGTGTTGGTGTCAAGAGTGACGGCGCCGTTTAAGGCTAGGAGGCGACCTAGCACGGTGGTCCCGGTATTTGCGGTGATGGATTCCGAGGCCATGATGGTTCCCGCGAAGTCGGTGTTGGTGCCGAGTGTGGCGGAGCTACCGACTTGCCAGAAAACATGGCAGGCTTGAGCACCATTGATGAGAAGCACGGAACTGTCTGAGGCGGTAATGAGAGTGGAACCGATTTGGAAAACCCAGACGGCATCGGGGTTACCTGCGGCATTGAGTGTGACCGTGCCGGTCAGCCCAACAGAGCTGGCGCTGGAGTAGACGCCTGGAGGCAGAGTCAGGCCTCCGATCTCTGCAGAGCTTAGGGTGAAGTTGACGGTGAGGCCAGCGGCGACATTGTAGGCGGTGATCAGATCGTTTTTGGCCTGCTGAGTCACTGCGTCGCCTGCGTGGTTGGCGCCGGAGAGGGTGATGGTGTTGAAGCCGGTTTGGCTTGTGGTTGGAAAGTTTCCGATGTCACCAGCGATGGTGGTGGGTCCCGTATTGGTGATGCCGGAGCCAGCGAGGACGGTGAATTGGGATGCGGTGCCGAGGCCGATGGTTTGGGCCGTCACTTTTAGGGTGAGCAGTGGGGTGAAGAGCACCAGAATGATTCGGAAGATCAGTTTGTTCATGGGGGGAGTGATGCCAGGTTGATTGGCATCGACTACCCATAGGTGACCTTGGATTTTTCGAGTATGGGGTGATTACCCCACCCTGTGAAGCGCTGGGCGAGTTGATAGTAAGCTCAAGCGTGACTGATAGGTCATGCGGGGCGTTGTCGAAGTCGGGCGGGCCAGGCTAGAGCAATCGTTACATCTGTGCGGAGGTGCTGATGGCATCGGCAATGGTGTCGATGCTGTGGAGCGTTGAGCGGGCTGCGTCAGCATCGGCCATTTTGAGGCCGAATTTTTTCTCGAGTGCAACGACGAGTTGGAGGGCGTCGACGGAGTCTAGAGCGAGTCCTTGGGGGCTGAAGATCAGAGTGTCGGTGGCGATTTCTTCGGGACTCATGGGGAGCATGAGTTCGGCGACCATGAGTTCTCGGATTTGCTGTTTGAGGGCGTCCATTTGAATTGGTGTCGGCTGATTGGTTTTTATGGTGGCGTCAAAACAGGCCGCCATCAATCTTCAATGTGCTGCCAGTGATGTAAGACGCAGCCGGGGAGGCCAGGAACACGACTGCGGAGGCAATTTCGTCCGGCTTTCCAAAGCGGCGCATGGGGACTCGTGACAGGGCGATTTGTCGCTGTTCCGGGTTCATGTCGGCGAGGGCTGGGGTATCAATGTAGCCGGGGCAGATGGAATTGACGGTGACGCCGGCGCGGGCGACTTCTTTGGAGAATGATTGGGTAAGTCCAAGAACGCCGGCTTTGGCAGCGGCGTAGTTGGCTTGGCCGGCTGGGGCGAGCAGGGCGCTTAGAGAGGAGATGTTGATGATTCGACCGTTGCGCTGGCTCATCATGAGACGAGTGACGGCGCGGCATCCAAGAAAGACACCAGTCAGTGCGGTATCGATCACGCTATGCCAGGCGTCGTCTGACATGGTGGCTAGGAGGCTGTCCTGGTGGTGACCGGCGTTGTTGACGAGGACGTCAAGGCTGCTGGAGGCGGTGGTCACAGTGGTGATGGCGCTTTCCCAAGAGGCGGGACTGGTAACGTCAAGGTCAAGAAGGTGGATGCGATCTGGAGCGGTAGCAGCAAAGGCTGTGGCGGCGTCCCGATTGGCACGCACGCCAAGCCAGAGGTGATTTTCAGGCGATTCTGTCAGGAAGGCATGTGCGATGGAGAGACCAAGGCCGCCATTGGCTCCTGTGATGAGGATTTGTCTAGGCATAGGGGATTAATGGCTGGGGCGGGTGAACCAGGCGGCTTGAGCTTGGTTGGCGCCTGTGTCCGCTGCGACGACAGCGTCGTGACAGACGCCTCTTTGAAGAAGTTCGCAAGCGAGGACACACTGCCAGCCGCCGAGGATGGAGAAGCCGTGGCCGAATTGAGGTTGGAGGGTGAATCGAGGTCCTACCCAGGCGGCAAACGATTCAGCATGGGGGAGGTCCCAAGTTGTGTGGCCGCTTTCGGCACTGATCAGGGTAGCGTTATCGGGAGTCGCCAATTCGAGGTACATTTTTTGAATGGCAGTGGAGCGGGATTGCAGATTGGTGATGGTGGCGGCTTCGGTTATCTGCTCAAGCAGGATGTCATTGGGCGATGGTTGCTCGGTGCGTCGCAACCAGAGGGCAGCGGCACCTTCACTAGCGATTTTCGGGCCAGGGAAAAGAGCGAGAGATTCAGCACTGAGCCAATCGTACTCTTCCGCGCTGATGATTAAACAGTCGGTGACTTGGCCGTCGTCTAGCCACTGGGCAGCCATGTCCAGTGCGGAGAGGAAGCCTCCGGCGTCGTTGACTAGAGTGTTATTGAGGGAGGGTGATGCTAGGAGGCTGCTGATGTGGCTAGATGGGGCATTGAAGACGGTTTCGGGGAATAGAATCGGGCTGGCGAGGCCGGGGTTGGCGAGCACTTCAGCAAAGAATCGGCTGCTGTAGTTAACGCTGCCGTTTTGAACTGCAAAAAGAACGCCAAGTGATATGGGAGGCGGGACGAGTTGTTTAGATGGGTGCAAGGCCTCGAGAGCGGCGGAAACAGCAAAACGAGTGATGGGGCTGGATCGGCGTAGGCGTGGTTGACGAAGCCAGGTGGGAGGGGAGGCAAGGGGAGGGACTCGGCGGCAGGGAATGGGAGGGGCATCGGAGTGCCGAAGTTCGAGGGAAGCGGGCAAGTCTAGCTGGTCTAGCACGGCATTGACGAGGTCGCTGCTTGTCCAGCCAGCAGGAGAGACCGCACCCCAACCGGCGATGTGGAGGCGGTTGCTCATGCGGGTTCGAGGTCGGGATGTTGCAGGGCGAGGGTGGCGTTGGCTCCGCCGAATCCAAATGAATTTGAGAGGATCCGGCGTATGGGGAAATCGGTGGGGTTCTGAACAAGGTCGAATTGACAGACCGGATCCGGATTCGGGATGGGGACGTTTGGGGGAATCCAACCGCCTTGCAATGCCATGAGGCAGATGACGGCTTCAACGGCGCCAGCGCCTCCGAGGAGGTGACCCGTGCCGCCTTTGGTAGAGCTGACGCGCATTTGGGACACAGCGTCCCCAGCCCACTGGCAGATGGCTGCGCCTTCGGAGCTGTCGTTTAGAGGGGTTCCTGTGCCGTGGGCATTGATGTAGTCAACTTGGCCGGGTGACCAGTTGGCTTCCTGGCAGGCGGCAGTCATACTTTGAATGGCCGCTAGTCCTTCTGGATGGGGTTGAGTCAAATGATGGAGGTCGGTGCTGCTGCCGTATCCAGTGATCTCACCGAGGATTGATGCACCGCGGGCACGAGCGTCTTCGAGGCGCTCCAGGGTGAGCACTGCAGCGCCTTCACCAAGGGCCAAGCCGTCGCGATCAGCCGCGAATGGGCGAGGCATGGTGGTGGAGAGGGCCTGGAGAGAGTCGAAGCCAGCGAATACGAGCTGTGAGAGGGCGTCATAGCCTCCAGCGACGGCACGTCGGGCGCGGCCGCTTTTGATGAGATGGAAGGCATTGCCGATGGCATTTGACCCCGAAGCGCAGGCGTTGGCGATGATGTGAACGGGACCGCTGACTTGGAGTGCATCTGCCAGCAAGCGGATTTGACTTGCGGGTTGATAGAGATGGGTGAGATGGGCGAGGCCGCCTTGGGTGCGAGGCTGTGTGGTTTTGACCTTGTAATAGGCTTCACCGAGACTCATGGCGGCGGCACTGGTACCAAAACTCATGGCGACGGATTCATTCCGATGTGATGGCTGCCATCGGGCGTGGTTCATGCATTCGATGCCCGCTAGAACAAGCATACGAGTTGCTCTGTCGAGCCTTGAGATTTGACGTGAAGTGAGGCCGCAGGGAGGGATGCTGTTTGGAAGCAGAGCCTCACCGCCTTGATGGACACGTTGGCTTGAGGTGTCGAACACCGTGATGGGCCTGATTGCGCGGAGTCCGTTGCGGACACCTATTTCATTTGCAGACCAACCGATGCCATGGGACGAAACGACACCCACTGCCGTGATCGCAACGCGATGTGGCCGGGAGGGAGTGAGAGAGTGTCGATAAGCCATTCCTGTTTCTACGTTTGGAATCCCAACAGGCAACAGAAGTCGTGTCAAGGACGCTTGATTCCGGGGCGAAGTTTCGCGAAGGTGAGGTTTATGGAGCTTTACGAGCGGTGGCTTGATACGTGTGCTGAGAATCGGGGGGCTTGGGCCATCCGAGAGGAGGCTACGGGAAAGTCGTGGACATTTGGGGAGATCGACGAGGCTGTCCGGAAGTTGCCGAGACTAAAAATGGGTCGGCCGGTTCCTGCCGCAGTTGAAGACGGCGCAATGGCGTTCGTGGTGAGAACTTTGCAGGCTTGGAGAGATGGGGCTGCTTTGGTGCCAATGGAGCGGGATTTAGATGGGGTGGATGATTCAGAGGAAGTGCCCGAGGGGATAGTTCACATCAAAACGACATCAGGCTCCACTGGCGAGCCTCGTCGCGTCTATTTTGAGGCAAGGCAATTGGTGGCAGACTGTGAGCAGATTTGGGAGACGATGGGTTTGCAGAGAACGGCTCCGAACTTGGCGGTGATTTCAATGGCGCATTCGTATGGGTTCTCCAACTTGGTTTTGCCCATGCTGCTCAAAGGAATGCCGATGCTTGCCCTTAGTGACCCATTGCCCGGCACCTTGCGGAGAGCATTTTCCGAAGTGGGCAAGGTCACTTTGCCAGCCGTTCCTGCGATGTGGAGGGCGTGGCATCAGGCGGGGATTCTGCCATTAGCCGATATCTCCTGTGCAATCACAGCTGGCGCTCCCATGCCACTGGACCTGGAAAATTCGATTTTTGATTGTGCGGGCCTGAAGGTCCACAATTTTTATGGATCGAGTGAATGTGGAGGCATTGCTTATGATTCGACAGATGCACCTCGTGAGTCGACTGAAGTGGCGGGTCGAGCCATGAAAGGGGTGGCTCTCAAAATTGGCGATGATGGATGTTTGCAGGTTCAGAGTGCAGCGGTGGCGCGATGCTATGATGCTGACATCGATTCGCTGAGCTGTGGTGTCTTCAAAACGACTGATTTAGCCCGATTGAAGGATGGTATTGTCTATTTGGAGGGGCGACTCACGGATACCATCCATGTTGCGGGAAGAAAGGTTTCACCCCAAGTGATTGAAGCGGCGTTGCTCAGGTGCCCTGGTGTTCGCCATTGTGTGGTGTTTGGAGTGGCGAGTTCCGATTCGACTCGAGTGGAAGAGATTGTAGCCTGTGTGAACATGGACGATGGAATGAGTCCTGAGGCGTTGCAGACGGAGATCGGAAATAAGTTGCCAAGCTGGCAGGTGCCTCGCCGGTGGTGGAAAACGAGCCAAGTATTGCCTGATGAACGCGGCAAGTTACCTCGGGCGTTATGGCGTGAGCGATTTCTGGGAGTGACGGTTCACTAAGATATGGATGCCCAAAACGATAGAAGCTTCGGTGTTTGGCGCTTGCTTGTGTGGGTTGGGTCTGTTTTGGCAATGCTGGTGAGCTTTCGGCATGATTGGTCGATTCCCTGGTTGGAAATCGACCTTCGTCCAAAGCGGGGCCATTTGATGATGGAGGGCTATGAACTCATCAAGTGGGCTCTGATCGGAAGTTTGTTAGGTGGGTGGTGGTGGAATGCGGCACAAAAGGGAAAACGAAGTGGGGCGGTACTGATTTGCCTGTGGAGTGTGGCGGGCCTTCTTGGATGGGTTTCGAGGGGCTTCTTTTGGGTAGGATGGTTGGTGTGGATTTTGCCAGCTATAGTTGGGGCGATCATTGAACTTCCGAAGCGTTGGCGAGATTTGATGGCCTTTTGGCGGATATCCAAACCTTGGAACGCTTGGTTTTGGGTGGTCTGGTTCGGTGTTTGGGTGATTTGTGATTCCGTATTGCTTCGAGAGGCACCAGCAGGCTGGCTTGAAATGGCGGATGCGTTCTTCGCTCGGTTTTTGACGCATGCGGTGATCACTGGTGGTGTGGCCTTGCTGATGGTTTGGCATGATCGCTGGACCCCTTTATTGGGAAGGGTTCTGGCCTGGGTGGTGGTCATGCTGACGCCGGTGGTGGTCATCATCAACACGGCCCTACGAATCTGGTGGGGGAAGGGGATAATGGAGATGTTTGGCGAATTGGAAGTCGGAGGGCGATTTGAAGTCGAGCGAGCATGGGCAGCGGGAGGGATGGAGCTTAACCTGGAAACCATGATTCGTAGTGTGGCTGTATTGGTGCTGACGGTAGGACTATTCCAACTTTGCCGATGGCTGTCTAAGAAGGGAGGTTGGAGGATCAGCCCGCTTAGATTAGGAGTCGTGACATGCGGAGCGTGGGTGGCATTGCAGGTAGATCAGGTAGCTGGATCGGTGCTAAAGGATCGTGCCTGGCGCTGGTGGGAAAGGAAAGCATTCCATCGGCGTATGACATGGGTGGAGCCGGAACCGGGTCTGGCTTCTTACGAGGTGGAGTGGGCAAATCCGAAACCAAATGTCACGCTTCCTACTGGGGCATTTAAGCCAGATGTTTTTTTGTTCTTTGTTGAGTCGCTTCGCGCTGATGTCTTGACGCCAGAAATTGCGCCTTTCCTATCTGAATGGAACGAAAAGGAGTGCCAAGTTTTAGGGGAGACCTGGGCTGCCTCGAATGTGACCCACCAGTCTTGGTTTTCCATTTTGAGCGGTCGCCTTCCGGTGTTTATGGTAGAGGCTCGATCGCGGAAGGAATTGGCTCCGATTCCAACGATGCTCAAATCAGCTGGCTACCGAATCGAGGTGCGTATGGTCAATAACTTTGATTACATGGACATGATTGACGGCAACTTTGGAGATCCCCATCAAGTCGATGTTATGGAGCACGTGGACGGCGAAAGTTCAGAAAATTTCTTCAAGGTCCCGGAACGTGAGGTGCGCATGCTGAAGCGGTTAAAGCAGTCCGTTTCTGGTCGGGAACAAGGGGGGCTATTCGCGATCTCCGGCATGGATTCCACTCATTATAACTACAAGTGGGGAGTGAACTTTAAGCCGCCATTTGTTGATTATGAGGAGAATCCCATCTTTCCGATGAGACCCTCATTTGAGCAGGCAAAACGCATCAAGCATCGGTTTTGGAACTCGGTTTCATGGGTGGATTCGCAACTTGGTGAGTTCATTGCCTGGCTGAAAACCAAGGGACGGTATGACAATGCGTTAATCATTGTGACAGGCGATCATGGGGAGGAGTTCAAGGAGTATGGAAGTTGGTTTCACGGCACCATGCTAAATGAGCCGCAAACGCGGGTTCCGATATTAATCAAATGGCCTGTTCAAATGGGTGTTGGAAGAGGGCCGGAGGTGGATTCGGCATCCCATCTTGATTTGATGCCAACACTGCTTGACGCTTTCGGTGCAGATCCCGTGTCCTGGAGGAGTCTTCCTGGCATTTCTCTCTTACATCCTCCGAAGGGCATGAGGACCATCGTTATGAGTACCCATTTCTGTGGCCGAAATGGGGAGGCTTTGTTGCTTCGGCGTGATGGAATGGAAGCGGCCTTCGGTTGGCAAGATTTTTGGACTGCTCAGGTGCCCCGGCGATTGTGGTTGGAGAGGGAAGAGGGTGGGGCCTGGCGCTCAACATTTTCGGATGTGACTGAGCGCTTGTTTATCCGAATCGATCCCCAATAGCAGATACTTTATCGGTGTTTGATCAATGGAACGCGTTACACTCTCAAGGAGCCTCTGAAAGCCCGTGAACTGTAATACGATTGGGCTCCGTTGTGGTAGATGAAGACCTGACCAAAGCGGCGATCACCAAAAAGGGCACCTCCCAGTTTTCGAATTCCCACAGGTGTCTGAACCCAGCTGGAAGTTTTGAGATCAAATTCACCAAGCTTCTGCAATTCACGATATTGACCTTCCGACAGAAGCTCAATCCCCATACGGTTTGCCATTTCGATCGCACTGGTTTTTGGTTTGTGCTCTTTCCGTGATTCCAGCCCTTCATTGTCATAGCATACAGAGACTCTCCCTTTTGGGCTTTCGGGCGAGCAATCCATGAAGACAAATTCGTCTGTCTTTTCGTCGTAACTCACGACATCTGGTTCGCCGCCTGTCTGGTCCATTTGATGAAGCGACCAAAGTTTGTCAGGATTGGAATTGAGTTTAGCTTCTAGATTTGCCCATGTCAGATTCAAGTGGCGCTGCTTGTGTGTTTCAAAACGTGTCCTCAAGTCGCAGAGTAGTTTCTGGCTTTGCAGAGTCGACAAGCTGTTTTTAGAATCACTACGTTTCATCGGTTTCTCGTTAATTTTGTTCTCGTCCAACAAATTGGGTCTCACGAGGCGAGTCGTCAAACACGGTCTTGAGGTTCGTCAAGAGGTCAAATGCCGCTCAAAGTTCCGGTGCTGCTGCTGAAATTGTCCGTTTCGATTCCTAGGCCTTGGAGCATCGACACAAAAAGATTCGCCATCGGCGTGTTGTTTTGTGTGTTGAAGGCGAGGTTCTTGCCGTGTTTGAAACCGCCGCCGGCGAGGATGAGGGGGAGGTTTTGGTTGCTGTGGGAGTTGGCGTTGCCGAGGCAGCTTCCGTAGAGCACCTGCGTGTGGTCGAGCAGCTTGCCGCCGGTTTCGGTGACGTTGCGGAAGGTTTGCATGAGATCCGCGAAGGCCTTCATTTGAGCTTCTTCGATCTTCTTTAGTTCGGCGATCTTGTCGGGTTCGTTGCCGTGATGGGTGAGGCCGTGGGTTTCGCTTTTCACGCCGGGCACATGCGGCACGACGCTGAAGGTGCTGAGCGAAAGCGTGACGACGCGCGTGCTGTCCGTCTGCAAGGCGAGGCGTATGAGGTCGAACATGAGCTTGGAGCGTGCGATGACCTCGTTGGCATCGGCGATGTCTTTGGGCTGCGGGTAGTCCACTTTGGGCTTCGGACGGTTTTCCCACTCGATGTTGCGCTGAAGGCGGATTTCGAGTTCGCGCACGCTTTGGAAGTATTGATCGAGTCGGGCGCGGTCTTCAGGGGCGCTGCTTTTTTCGAGTCGCTTGGCTTTGTCGAGGATCAAATCGAGCACGCTGCCACCTGCCTGGATGCGGCGCATGGTGGCGGCTTTCTCTTCAGGTGTGCCGGCGACAAAAAGTCGGCGGTAGAGCTTCTCCGCGCTCTTTTCGGCAGGGAGCATGACGCCTGCTCGCGAGATGGCGATAGAGTCACCATAGTGCTCGCCTTTGCTCACGGAGACGGCGAGCGAAGGGAAGCGTGTGTCGAGACCGAGCTTCTCGGCAGCGAGTTGATCGAGGGAGAGGCTGTTGCGGAAGGTGGGCTGCCCCGGATGCGGTGCGCCGCTGAGGAAGCACTGGCCCGCATGGTGGTTGCCGTTCACATCTGGGTGCGAGAGACCGTGGAAGGTGGTGAAATGCGGTCGCTGATCGGCGAGGAGGTCGAGGTAGGGGCTGGAGGTCTCGCCTGCCTTCGGGAAGAAGAACTGCGGCATCATGCCCAGCGGCACATGAATGGCGAAAAGCCGCTTCGGCGGCAGTTTCTCAGCCGCACGGCCGATGGAAGGCAGAGCGAGCAATGCTCCAGTAGCGCGGAGGAAGTGTCGGCGGTTCATAGATGGGGTAGGCGGTAGAATGTGGGCAGTAGAATTGGATTCAGGGGTTCATGTTTTCATTCTTCTGCCCCCATTCTTCTGCCTATAAAAATCGGATTCGCTGCCAGCGCGTGAATCAGTGACCTCAAGCCTTGGCCGCTCTTCTTCGTGCTTTCAACGATGCGGCGGATCTCGGTGCGGTCGGCGAAGGTGACTTCGGTGCCGGTGGCGTAGCGGGAGAGGTGGGAGACGAAGGCTCTCGCGAGCTTGTCGGGATCGGAGGTGAGGATGTCACGGAGTCCGCTGGGGCCGGTGAAGTTGCGACCATCGGGGAGTTCGCCGCTGGGATCGACTTTGGGGCCGAGCTTGTAGGTCATGCGCCACGGAGTTTGGCCTTTTTCGGGTGGTTCGTCGCCTTTGCCATTGGAGCGGTAGCGATCTCGCAGGGCGCCGATGGGATCGAAGGCTTCGAGGGCGAAGCCTGCGGGGTCGATCTTCGCGTGGCAGGCGGCGCAGTTGGTGTCGGCGCGATGTTTGTCGAGTTGTTCGCGCACGGTGGTGGTGCCGCGAGTGTCGGGATCGACGGCGCTGATGCCGGGCGGTGGTGGCGGGGCGGGATCGTTGAGGAGGCGGTCCATCACCCATACGCCGCGCTTCACAGGGGACGTGGTGGTGCCGTTGGCGGTGAGTTTGTGGATGGCGGATTGGCCCAAGAGGCCGCCGCGCAGGCTATCGGCGGGCAGCGACACTTTGCGGACCTCCACGCCGGTCACGTCTGCGATGCAGTAGTGCTCGGCGAGGCGTTGTGTGAGCATGGCAAATCCGGGTTGGAGCAGGTGGGTGATGGGGAGATCGTTTTGGATGAGTTCGCGCAAAAATGCGCGTGTCTCCGCGGCCATGCCTTCGTGCAGGAGGAAGCGATACTCGGGGTAAAGCTGCGGATCGGGCGTGGTCTCATCGAGTCGGCTGAGTTCGAGCCATTGATTGGCGAAATCGTCGATGAAGCGCTCGCTGCGTTTGTCGGCGAGCAAGCGATCCACTTCACGATGCAGCACGTCGGGCTTGTGGAGGTCGGCGGCGAGCAGTTGGGCGTCCGGCGGGCCGTTCCAGAGCCAATATGAGAGACGTGAGGCCAAGGTGCTCGGCTTTGGCTCGATGGAGTGAAACAAAAACTCAGGCGAGGTGAGTACGGCGACATACACACGCCGCATGGCATCCTCAAAGCAGTCCTTCGCGGCGATGCGTGATTTGAGCAGCGCCACATACGGCTCGATCTCTTCGGGTGCGACCTCGCGACGAAAGGCCTTCGGCACAAAGGTCGCGAGCAGCTTGCGTGCATCGCTCTCGGGCTGCGTGGACTGCACGGTCTCCAGCGGCGGCTTTCGCTCCTGCGGCGTGAGATCGAAATACATGCTCGGCAGATAACCGCCGATGCTGCGCACCTCGTCACGCTGCGGCGGGATAGCATCGCTGGCCGTCATCGTGGTGATCGGTAGATCGCCAAACAAGCGTTTGTGGCTTTCGGGTGGCCACGAAGTATGGATCGGGCCTTCGATCTCGAACCAGTCAATCGCCACGCCGGGTCCCACATGCTTCTTCGCCCGTCCGGCGACTTGGCCGATGCGCAGGCCATTCCACGGCACCGACACCGGATCGAAGACAATGCTCTCATGCGCATCGAGCCACTCGGTGATCTCCGCCTCGTTCGACTTCATCGATGGCGCAGTGAAGGCTCGCAGCAAGCGGCCGCCTTCCTGTTGCTTGCCTTCTTCATGCGCTCGCAGCACGGCGGCTTGATCAGGTCCCGGCTCCGGTTTGCCCGCGTTCCATTGAAAGCCCCAGAGCGAGAGCTTCATGCGATACAGGCCCGCGTAGATCGGCGACACATTCATCGCTGCCTCGTAGCCTGCGAGGTTTGGATTGAGCAAACCGACCGCGCTTTCGCTTTTCGCGGCTTTGACGGCTTCGAGCTGATTTTTGCGCTCGTCGAGGTCCGGCCCCGCATCGCCCACATGGCCTTGTTTGTCCTCAAAACCGCCTCGCACCGGCAGCGCGGGATCGGGTTGCTTGTCCTTCAGCAGCACGAACTGCCCCTGCACGAGGTTTCCACCAAATTTGAAGAGTCCCGCCGGATAGATGCGCTTCTTGAAGACTCGCGGCGGCGTGCTGCGGGTGGCGATCGCGGCGTCCAGGGCCTTTTCGACCGCCTCTTCATAAGCCGCGAGATGCGCGGGCGAGATGTCGAGTGCACCCGCGATCTTGTCATAGCCTGCCACACGGCCATCCGCGGGCAAAAGGCCGACTACATCGAGCCTCGGCAGCGCCAGCAGGTCCTGCAGCGTGTTTTGAAACTCCACCCGCGTCATGCGCCGCAACCGGATGCGCCCGCCCGGTGCCGGAGCGGTCATCGCCATCAGCTTCGCCTCCAATTCCTTCACAAACGTCGCCTTCTCTGCCTCGGCCGGCTGCTTTTTCTTCTTCGGCGGCATCTCCCCGCGCTCCACCGCATCGTGAACCTTGATGAGCAGGTCCACATGCTGCGCGTCGAAGGTCAGCGCCGTCAAATCCAGGTCGCCCTTCTTCGTTTCGGCATCGTGGCAGTCGTAGCAATGCTGCTCCAGAAAAGCCGTCGGAGGGCCAGCGAGAAGCGAGGTGGAAAGCAGGCAGGCGAAGAGAAGGCGGGGCATGAGACGAGCTGATGTATTCAATACGACGAAATGCGGCTTGTCTCGACAATGCGGAGGAGGTTCGACAGAAGCATGGGGACAGGAGAATCAGCTTCAGGATATTCTTCTGTCCTCATTCTCCTGTCGATAAACGTGTCCTAATTGCTCAAGTAACTGTGTTCGGTCAGAACACTGTCGCTGTAGAGTCGGTCGCCCTCGCTCACATACAGTTCGCGCGGCCTGCCGCTAGGCTTAGCAACCAAAAGGAAGATTTCGCGGCGGGTGACGCGGTCAGCGATGGCCGGACGCTTCTACCAGCTACCTTGGCCTGCATCAATGAGGCGCACCTTCACGTCCTTGAACAACGCCGTGTCCGCGATCTTCTGCGTAGGTGTGTCCTTGCTGGTCTGCCAGAGTGGGATGGGGCTGCCGTCGGCGTGGCGGAGGCGGAGGTTGTCGGATTCCATGAGAGGAACAATACTTCGTCACACTATCGCTGCCGACACCCTGTCAGTTTAACGAAGTATTTTCAGAAAAGGCTGCAGTGTCTTACTGAACCGATCTGGCTGTATCTCCTGCCTGCAATCACCTCGCTACAGTGCCCGGCTCCAATCCCCCGGGTTTTAAATCGCTCGCCTTGGTCAAAGCGCTGTCCGAAGCGGGGATGAAGTCTTTGAAATCGAGCGGTGTGAAGGTGCTGCTGGTTGGGTGGAGTTCGATTTTTCGCCACTTAAAGAGTGCCATTCACTTTCGCCGTTCCGGCAGGCGCTTTTGCCATCGGACCAAACTCATTGTCCAACATGCCGTGCAGGCGCTTGACCAGCGAAGCGTGCTCTGGGTTGGGGATGAGGTTGTGATACTCGGATTTATCGATGCTGTGGTCGTAGAGTTCAGTGGAGCCGTCGCGGCGTTCGGTGAGGCGCCAGCGTTGGGTGCGGACGGTGCGGCCATTGCCCCATTGACAGAAGGCGCCGGGTTTGCTTTCGGTTTTGGGGTCGAGGAGGAGTGGGAGGAAGCTTTTGCCGTCCAGTGAATCGGGAGCGGGAAGACCGGCGTAGTCGCAGAAGGTGGGGAAGAGATCGAGCAGCTCGACGATACCACTGGCCATGGCGTTCTTTGCGCCCTGCGGATGTCGCACAATGAGGGGGACGCGCAGGACTTGCTCATCAATGCTGTGTTTGCACCACTGGCCGCGCCAGCCGAGGTGATAGCCGTGATCGCTGGTGAACACGATGAGGGTGTTGTCGAGCTGGCCTTTGGTGCGGAGGTGATCGAGCAGGCGACCGATCTGCTGGTCGAGCGTGGTGACGGCGGCGTAGTAGGCGCGGAGGCCTTCGCGGTGATGGGCCTCGCTTATTTCCATGCCGGGCTCTTGCAGCAGAGAGCCGGGCGGCAGGGGCGTGGCATCGTCGGGTGTCGTTTCAGGGGTGAACTTCGCCGGATCATGCTGGTCGTAAATCGCGCGGGTGCTGTCCCAGGGCACATGCGGCGTGTGAAAACCGATGGCGGCAAAGAAGGGTTTTGAGGCATCACGTCCTTTGTCGAAGAACTGAATCAGGCGCTCGGCACGCACCCAGTCGCCCATGGCTTCCGGGGAATCGGCCAGGCGGATGAGCGAGACGCGTTTCCGCTGCTGGCCGAGGTCTTCATCGAAGGAGGTGTTTTGTGTTGGCAGCTTCGGGGCCATGTCCTCGCGTTTCACACGCACGTCCCAAGCCTTTGGATCGGTGAAGGCGTCGTTGGGATCGTCGTGATCGATCTTGCCAATGGCGGCGGTTTGATAGCCGTGCTCGCGGAACCAGCGCCCCATGGTCATCGTGTCGGGATGCTCGATGAAATGGTTCGCCCGGGCATGACGGGTGTTCAGCCCGAGCATGAACGATGTGCGGCTGGGCGTGCAAACCGCGCCCTGGCAGTAGGCCTTGGTGAAAACAACTCCTTCGGCAGCAAGACGGTCGAGATGGGGAGTGATGGCGGCTTTGTCTCCGTAACAGCCGAGGCGCGTCGCGAGGTCATCGGCGATGATGAACAGGATGTTCGGCCTTGATGGCTCGGCGGCGACCAGAGGCACCACTGAGGCAGCGATGAGGAAAAGCAGGCGGAGTGGTGGCATGGAAGATGGCGGATGGGTGGGCAGTAGAATGAGTTTTAGATTCTTTTGCCCCCATTCTCCGGACGATAGCAACTCACTTCAGCAGTGGCTTCAACTTTTCCGCATACACGGCATAACCTGCGGGAGAGAGGTGGATGTTGTCCGGGGTGAAGAGGTCTTTCTTGAGGGTGCCGTCGGCGTTGGTGAAGTCGGGCCAGAGGTCGAGCAGGCGCAGGTTGGGGTCGCTGTCGAGTTTGAGGGGGTCCATGGCGGCGTTGGTCTTCTTGATGTCTTCGTAGAAGGCGTTGCCGGGCGTATGAGCAGGTAGGATCTTCGCGACGATGATTGTGGCGGTGGGAAATTTTTCGCGCAGGTTTTTGACGCACATCTGGATGCCGAGTGCGGCGGCTTCGATGCCGGTTTCGGGGGTGAAGAACATGTTGTTGTTGCCGATCATAAGTACGATGGCCTTAGGTTGGAGTCCCTCGACGCCGCCATGGTCGAGACGCCAGAGCACATTTTGCGTTTTGTCACCGCCGATGCCGATGTTCACGGCTTTGAGATCGGGGAAGTGCTTTTTCCAGGAGTCGCCCCACTGGATCGTGATGCTGTCGCCCACGAGCAGGACGTCGATGGGGCCTTGGTTTTGTTGCACGGTTTTCACATGGGCTTCGTGGAGCCTCAGCCAGGAGTCGCCGCCGAAATGCCCTGCGGTCGGCACTTGGGGCCAAAGTTGCGGCAGATGCTTGTTCGACTCGCGGCCAGGACGGCGATCATGTTCCGGCTTATCAACGACATAGGTCCGTTCTTCGGCGGTGAGGGGCCAGCCGGTCTTTTGGGGTTCGGCGGTGGCGTGTGGGTAGTCGAGAGCGATGGCGGGGAAGGCGAAAAATAGGAGGAAGGCAGAGCGGATCATCTTGGGGAATACGGAGAACCGTTCCGGCACTCGACATGATTTCGGCCGACTGTGCGTAGTCAGGGATACCCATGAAGCGGCACGAAGAGGGGTTGGAGATTGGGATGCTTTTAGTGGCTAAGCTAGAAGATCTTTTATCACGTGACCGTGGACATCGGTGAGTCGGCGGTCGATGCCGTTATGACGGACGGTGAGTTTTTCGTGGTCGATGCCTAGCAGGTGCATGATGGTGGCGTGGATGTCATAACAGGTGGTCGGGTTGGCGCGGTCGAGGGGTTTGTAGCCCCATTGGTCGCTTTCTCCGGCTGTGACGCCGCCTTTGATGCCGCCGCCGCAGAGCCAGTTAGTGAAAACGTAGGGATTGTGGTCGCGGCCTTTGCCGCCCTGGGTGCTGGGCATGCGCCCGAATTCGGTGGTCCAGAGAATGATGGTGTCATCAAGTAGGCCGCGTTGTTTGAGATCGAGGATCAGGGCGGAGACGGCTTTGGCCATGCCCCAGGCCAGCGGGCCGTGATCGCGTTCAACATCCTCATGGCTATCCCAATTGCGGCGGGGAAAGCCATTGTCATTGCCGCTCCAGATTTGCACAAAGCGCACACCACGTTCCAGGAGTCGGCGGGCGGCGAGGCATTTTCGGCCCATGTAGTCTGCTTCTTCGGCAGCATTGATTTGGGTGGGCCATTCTTTGCGATGTTCCTGGATGCCATACATGGCTTTGATTGCGGCGGATTCTTTGCTGATATCCAGTGCTTCGGGTGCGGCGAGCTGCATCTTAGCGGCGAGTTCGTAGCTTTTGATGCGGGATTCCAGACGGCGGTCTTCTTCGCGTTGCTGCTGGTGGACGTGGTTGAGTTGTTTCAGCAGGGCAAAGCTGGAGCGGTCACTGGCGGCCTTGATATAGCGGCCGGATTTGTGGGGGAAAAGATCGCTGATGGGCGTTTCTGCCCCAGGATAGATGATAGTGCCTGCATGTTGAGAGGGCAGGAAAGCGCTGTCCCAGTTCTTTGGGCCATTGGATGCAAAGCCACGGTGATCCGGCAAGACGACAAAGGTGGGCAGATTGTCGCTGAGCGAGCCGAGGCCATAGCTTACCCAGCAGCCCATGCCGGGAAAACCGGGTAAATTGAAGCCGGTCGCCTGGAGTAAGGTGCCTTGGGAGTGCACGCCCGTTTTGCCGACCATGTTATGAACAAAGGCCATGTCATCAGCGCAGAGGCCGAGTGGCGCGACGACTTCGCTGAACCGCTTGCCGCATTGTCCATGGGGTTTGAAGTCCCACACCGGTTTTTTCCAAGGGCCGAGTCCGTTTTGGAAGGCTTCGACGGCTTCTCCGAAATCCGCAGCCTCTCCATGATGTTTGATGAGTGCGGGTTTGAAATCAAAGAGGTCGATATGACTTGCGGCACCGCCCATAAAGAGTTGGACGACGCGCTTGGCCTTTGGCGCAACGGTAAGCGCGCGCTGAGGAGCTTCTGAAGCGTTCAGAGAGCTAAGAGCGAGGGCACCGAAGCCCTGGCCGGCAGTTTGGAGAAGTTGGCGGCGTGTGATCATGTTGGCTTAGTCGATGAAGCTGAACTCATTGAGATTGAGGATGAGCCGGCATGTGTTTTCGAGTCCCTCACGTTCGGCAAAGGCGGTTAGAGGAGTGAGTTCGTCGGGCAGGGGGGCTCGGGAGAGTGCAAGAGCAAAGGCCAGCGTGATTTGCGCGTGGAGGTCCGGGGTTTCCCTGGCGACTCGATCGGCAAAGTGCTCCGCCATAGTGACGGTGAGGCCGTTGTTCATGAGTGCGAGGGCTTGCAGAGGGCTGAGGGATTCGTTGCGTTTGTCCACGCGCATGGAAGGGTCAGCGCAATCCAAGACCGTCATGAAGGGTTGTTGCTGGCTGCGGACGATGAAGCGATAGATGCTTCGGCGGTGACTCGCGGGGTCATTGGGATCGTGTAAATGGTATTCGTAGTGCGGGCTGTGCTGAGGCTTCTCGATGACAAAGTCCTGAAAACTGGGTCCGCCCATTGTGAGATTGAGTTTGCCGCTGACAGATAGAATGCTGTCGCGAATGGACTCGGCGTCCAGTTTGCGGCGATTCTGATGGGAGAGGAAGACGTTGTTGGCGTCTGAGGGTGAGGTGCTATCGCTACTCTGCCGATAGGTTCTGCTCATCACGATGAGTTTGTGCAGCTTCTTGAAGCTACCGCCCAGATCATCGCGGAAGGTCAACGCGAGCCAGTCGAGAAGTTCGGGGTGGCTTGGATTGCCTCCCATGCGGCCAAAGTCATTGGCCGTATCCACCAGACCGCGGCCGAAGTGATGCTGCCAGATGCGATTCACGATACTGCGCCAAGTGAGGGCGTTGTTTTTGTCTGTGATCCATTTGGCTAAGGCGGCACGCCGGGCGGATTCGTCGGTGCCAGTGACATGAAAGGGAAGGGCGAAGATTTGGCTGATTTGTTCGAAGCTGCCGGGACGAACCTCCTGTGCGGGTTGTTTCATGTCTCCGCGTTTGAGGACATGAATGGTGCGAGGCGTGCCATGGGTGCCTTTAAAGGAACCAGTGCCATAGTGAACGGCCCCGGCATAGACCTTTTGGGGGGCTGGTAGTTGGGGAAGAGCGTCGCGCTGCTTGCGTGCGGCACGGAGTTTGGTTTGGGTGGCTTGATCGGCCTGTGCGAGCATGAGGGCATCGCGCTCGCGAATGAGTTGTTTTTTGTCTTCTGATGAGGGGCTTTGGGGGGCGATGCCGTCGGTGAGATTGGCGCGTCGCCAGCGAGGTGCTGATTCGATGCTATCAAGCGAGCTGACGGGGCGGCCAGCGGCGAGATTCGGCCCCGTCTTGCTGTCATAAACCTCCAGTTCAGCAAGGGCGAAGATGTAGTCGTCACGGCGCTGAGCGAGTTTCACTGCGGTGACGCGCACATAGCGGCCAATGACACCGTCATCACCTGCGGTGCCGGTCTCGAACGGTTTGAGCCCCGGATTGGCGAAGTCGTTCATGAAGGTGAGGTCGTGCTTTTGCCAAACCAGGGTGACTCCCGTCTTGAAAGTGGAATCATTACTGACTTCGATTTTGAAACGCACCGGGAACCCGAAGCCGCCGCCGATCTTGCCGAAGTCGTCATAGCAGGGTTTCAGAAGGATGCGTTCAACCTGAATGCTTTTGCCGAGATCGACCTGAACCCATTTGACTGCGTTTTGGGAGGGTGAAATGCTGCTGTGGTAGCCGAAGTCGGGTTTCGCATTTGGGTTCGAGTTTTTTTCGGAGGCGCCATCGATGCGTTTGCTGAGTGCTGCGTAGGCGGCTCCGGCTTTCTTCTTTAAGGGCTCCTCCAAGGCGGCTATCTGGTCGCTTAGCTGTTTCTTCTGCTTCTGAAGTGCCGCGAATTTCTGCATTGAAGCATCGTCCGGGTAGTAATCGATCTCCGTTCGGTCAATGCCGGCGAAGACTGCCTGGAGCGAGTAATAGTCTTGCTGAGAGATGGGGTCGAATTTGTGATCATGGCACTGAGCACACTGGACGGTGAGGCTGCAAAAGGTGCCGATCGCATTTTGCACCATGTCGTCGCGATCCAGGTGGCGGGCGATCTTGCCGTCGAGTTTGGTCTCAGGGACTTCTGAGTGTCCGATGTAGTCCCACGGTCCCGCTGAGATCAAGCCGAGAGCGGTGATGCCGTCGGTGGTGCCGGGGTAGAGCACGTCGCCTGCGAGCTGTTCTTCGACGAAGCGTGGGTAGGGTTTGTCGTTGTTCAGGGCACGAATGACGTAGTCACGGTAGGGCCAAGCGTTTAGGCGCGGCTTATCTTTGTCGTAGCCATGCGTTTCCCCATAGTGGACGAGATCGAGCCAATGCCGTGCCCACCGCTCGCCATAGCGTGGAGAGGCCAGTAAGTCGTCGACAAGTTTTTCATAGGGCAGCGCGGCATAGTGAGCGATTTCTTCGGGGGTGGGCGGAAGGCCAGTGAGGTCGAAGAAGAGACGGCGAGTGAGGGTGCGTGCGTCTGCCTGGGGTGCGTGACTCAGGCCGTTGGCTTGGAGTTGGTTGTGAATGAAGGCATCAATCTGCCCCGTTGTGGGTGCCTGAGGCAGGCTTAACGGCTTGAAGCTCCACCAGTCGGTCTTGTCTTCCAGTTTTGCCGTGTCGATGCCATTGGGCCAAGTGGCACCCTCGTCGATCCAGCTTTTTAGGGTCTGGATGTCAGCGCTGGAGAGCTTTGATTTTGGGGGCATTGTTTTTGTTTCGTCCGCGCCGCTCACGAAGCGAAACAGGGGGCTGGCGGAACTGTTGCCGGGAACGATGTTTGGGGCGTGTTCCGCGCCTCCGGTGAGGGCGACGGATTTGATATCGAGGCGGAAGTCGGCTTTTTGTTTTTTGGCCCCGTGGCATTCATAGCAATGCTGCTCGAAGATGGGGCGCACATCGCGGACGAAGTCGACCGCCAAGGCGGACGAAGTGGCGAGAGTGGAGAGGATGAGCAGGCGCATGGGAGGATGTTTACGGGCTAATGATGAAACTGTCATGCCACGCGAGTGCGGGACAGGGTCAGACGAGGCCTTCTTTCAGTGCTTTGGCAACGGCACCGGTGCGCGTATTGACCGCTAGTTTCTCGTAGATACGGCGGAGGTAGGTGTCGACGGTGTGAACGCTGAGGGAAAGTCCGTCGGCGATTTCCTTCTTGATGAGGCCGGTGGTCATGAGTTGGAGGATTTCCTTTTCGCGGTCACTGAGGCCATAGTCGCTTTGTTTTGGGGCGAGTTTGGAGAACATGTCGAGGACACGGCGGGCGATGCGTGAGGTCATGGGTGAGCCGCCAGCAAGCGCGTCGCGCACGGCCTGTGTGATCTCGGTGACGCTACTGGTCTTCAAAAGATAGCCAGCGGCTCCGGCGCAGATTGCGGAGAAGACTTTGTCATCATCTTCGAAGACCGTGAGGATGACGACGAGAGCTCCGGGTGAGCGTTCTTTGATGAGGCGGATGCCTTCAAGGCCGCTCATGCCGGGCAGGCCCACATCAAGCAGGATCAGGTCTGGCGCGTCATCCCTCTGGAGTGCGGCGAGAGCCTTTTCGCATGAATCGAAGTCACGCAAGCATTGCAGGCCATCCTCCGCATTCAACACACGGACAAGCGTGCGACGAAAGGCGGTGTGGTCCTCGATGATCCAGATGCTCTTCATGAAAGGCGCGCCTCCAAGGTGATGTGTGTGCCTTTGCCCGACTCGCTGGTGAACGTCAGTTCGCCACCGATCACCTCGGCGCGATGCCGCAGATTGGCCAGACCGTTTCCGGCAGTGACAGCAGCGACATCGAAGCCGCAGCCATTGTCCACGATACGAAGTTGAAAGCGCCTGGCCTGCCAAGAGACTTCTATCTCCACCTTCATGGCATTCGCGTGCTTGGCGATGTTATGCACAGCTTCGCGGAAGAGCAGAAACACCTGTCGGTGAAAGGTGAGTGAAGCGGTGGCTGCGTCGTTGCCCGAGGAAACCTGAAGGTGCGTGTCGATGCCTTTGAGCAACGCCGCAGCGCTTTGGCGCATGGCTTCGACGAGGCTTGTGAGCTTCGGCGCATCGCCCTCGCGCACGAGCCAGATGATGCCGCGCATGGACTCGGCGGCCTCTCCTGCGAGGCGATGAATCTCATCCAATGATTCCGAAGCCGCGTCTTCCCGCAACGCCAGTTCCGACATCAGCCGGATGCTGCCGAGGTGACTGCCGATCTCATCATGCAGGTCGCGCGAGATGCGCTGGCGCAGGGTCTCCATCTCGCGTTCGCGAACACGCCGCGAATGCAACACGGCGACCACGGCAAAAGAAGCCACCGCCAACGAGACAAGGCCCGCAAGCCACACGGCGCGGGTTTGTGCCACAGCGAGCGCGGCGGATTGAGCGATCGCAAGCGCACCGAGTTCAACTGTGAGTTCACGACGCTTTGAGAGTCCTGCGAGCCATTCGGCTTCGTCAATCAACACACCAGAGCTGCTGAGCCCGTCCACAAGAAGCTCGCTCTTCCAAGCGACCGTAGTCGTTTCATCCGAACTCGTGACCGCACTGCCGAGTGCAAGGTTTTTCCCTCCAGCAATGGTTTGAAACTCAGCGAGAGCGAAGACAAAATCGCCGCTGCGTTCCCAGAGTTGCGTGGCAGTGATGCGGATTTTCTGAGCCTGCAGACCCGGAGTCGGGAAGGCTACAAGCGTATCACCCGGATTCGCGAAATCGGTGCTGGTGCTGTCGAAGACAAGTTGATCATCGGCCTCGACCTTGAAGCGACGAGGAAACCCAAAGCCAAAGCGATCCGGATAATCACGGGGGTGTGCTGGGATGAGACGAATCTCTTCCAGTCGCTGTTTCGATCCCCAATCCACCTGCACCCATTTCGTGGCATCCGCCGTGGATGAAATCGCACTATGCCAGCCATTCGAATGCTTCTCCCCAGCCTTTACCGGCAGGCCCAGCGGATGGGTGCCATCCACCAGGTGTTTCGGTGACCAGGTGGGCAAGGTCTCCACGGCATTTGGTGCAAGCACGTCGCCATGCAGCGCGATATTCCGTCCAGCACTGAACACCAGCAGTTCTCCGAGACAAAAGATGAACCGCGAACTCATCCCCGGCTGCGGCGAGAGCTTCGTCGCTGTGAATCGCACATAGCGAGCTTTCACTTCACGGGCTGCAATGTGCCAAGGAGCCAGCATCGGTGGCACATCTGCATTGGTTTGATCCAGCAGTGGGATCGAATCGGCAAACAGCGGATCATTTGACGCATCCACGCGAAAGCGCCGGGGAAAGCCGTAGGCTTCAGAGGTGCCGAGCAGAGCGGGCACGATTACGACAGCCTGAAGGGGAAACTCGGCACCGAGATCCACCTGGACCCAGCGTGCTGATTCGGCTTTTGGGGCGAAGCCACTGTGAAAGCCGGAGCGTTCATGGGATTGAGGGGAGGGCGGTGCGGGTAGGGCCTCGAGTGCGGAATTGGCAGTATGCTGCTGCCGTTCAAGATAAGCGATGTCATCATTTAGCCACGTCCAAGCGCCGCCCACTTGCGCGACGGCGGCGAAGGGAGCGAGGCTGAGAAGGAGCGAATTCAACAGCATTACCTTCTACAACGGAGTGCGAAGCACAACTCACGCAAAAGCGTGACATTAGGGGCGAACCTGAACGATTCGGATGGGCAGGGTGGGCTGGGTTTTGAGCGTGAGTTTCACGTTATCGGCGAAGAGTGAATCGAGCTGGGCGGGGCGGAGATTGGGGCGGGCGGCGATTTGGATGACGGCGAAGTCGGCTTCGGCGTGAATGAGGCACTTGGCGGTGAGGGTGCGGGTGCTTTTGGCATCTGTGCCGAGGGTGGTGACCTGGGCGCTGCCGCTGGCGAGCGTGTCGGTAATGTTTTGCGGCCAACCTTGATGCAAGGCGGTGGGATCACCTTGGAAGAGGTAGAGCTGGCAGAAGAAGGTGATGGAGGGCTTTGTGTTGGGGGGGCGGGCATCGAGGAAGTCAGCACTGAGTTCCAGCACCGCATCGCCGTCGGGGCTGAGCGTGTGACGCAGGGGGCGGAGATCGACG